>DATFSG010000105.1:0-16186 GCA_035262765.1 Gaiellaceae bacterium
CTGTGTAAACGGACGTCGACGCCGTGGCGTTGTTCGCGATCCACCACGGGCTCGTCCCACTCCGGGCTAGCCCCCAGGTGTTCTGGAGGTTCGGGTCGGTGGTCGGCGCGAGCCCGGGTATGTCAGAGGCGAGCGGCGTGATCTGGTAGTGGTCGCCCGGCGGCGCGGCCGAGGCCGAGCCGATGGCGAGCAGAGTGGCTGCGAGCGCTGCCGCGAGCGCAGCCGGTACGAGGCGATGCATGGGTCCCCTCTCGTTGTGGTTCGCTCGGCGGTACTCACGCCGGCCATTGAGGGCACCGATTCGCACGCCTCAGCGCGTCCGTCGAACTGCTTCTGCTCGTTGCTGCTCGGGTGCGAGCCGATCCAAACATCGGCGTTCGGCTAGACCGGATACAAGTGGGTCGTGTTCCTCCATTACAGGGTGTGAGACACGTGACCGACCGGACGGACGCGGAGCTCATTCACGCCGCGGAGTCGGAAGCCGGCGTGTTCGGCGAGCTGTACCGGCGGCATGCCTCGACCGTGCACGGGTGGTTCCGGCGCCGGCTCGAGTGGGCGGCAAACGACCTGACCGCGGAGACCTTCGCGCAGGCGTGGCTCTCGCGCCGGAGCTTCCGGGACGAGGCCGACGGCTCGGCCCTGCCGTGGTTGTTCGGCATCGCCCGCAACGTCGCCCGCGAGTCCGCCCGTCGGAACGAGGTCGAGACACGGGCGCGCCGCAGGCTCGGGCTCCCGACCGAGCTGGCCTCGGAAGACGGGTACGCGGCGGTCGAGGAACGGCTCTCGCCGCGCGCGGCGCTCGCCGAGGCTCTCGAGGCGCTGCCGGAGCACGAGCGCGATGCGCTCGAGCTTCGCGTCGTCGACGAGCTGCCGTACGTGGAAGTGGCCGACCGTCTGGGCGTCCGCCCCGCGGCCGCGCGGCTCCGGGTCTCGCGCGCGCTCCGGCGCCTTTCCGCCCTGTCCCTCAAGGAGGACACATGAACGCTCTGCCCCCCAGCCTCGACCGCTTCGGCGACGAGCTCGAGAACGCCGTCCACCGCGACCTCGGCACCAGACGCAGGCGACGCCGGCTGATTCGCAGTGCCGCCGTCCTGGCTGTGGTCGCAGCCGCCGCACTCGGGCTCCTGAGTGTCTTCGGCAGCGGCGGGCCGTCGGTCGTCGATCGCGCGGCGGCGGCGCTCCAGTCCTCGGGCGACACGATCCTCCACTACCAGTTCGACGCGACGCAGCAGAACGGGGACGGGACGACTGCCACCTGGAGTGACGAGACCTGGCAGCTCCTCGTTCCCCCGTACACGCGGCGTCAGATCGCGGTCGAGCCGAACTCGCCGCGCGCCGAGTCGATTTCGTCGGGCGACCTGAACGAGCTCTACGACGCGAGCAACGACACGATCTACATCACGACCAGCGAGCAGCTGCGCGCGGCGCGGATGCCAAAGATCGAGATCGTCTCCAAGAGCAAGCTCGAGAAGCTCACCGGGAGCTCGAAGGCGACCGCGGTCTACCTCATCGGGAAGGACACCAGTCCCCCCTACAAGGTCCTCGCGACCGAGGCCGGCGCGAAGAGGCTGCGCCAGGAGCTCGCCCACCCGGAGGGCCAGACCTCCGGCGAGCTCCCCGAAGAGTTCCGCTCGGAGATCCTCGCGCTACTCAAGTCCGGGAAGGTGCAGGTGGTAGGGCATGTGACGGTCGACGGCCGCGACGCGATCAAGCTCGAGTCGCTCGACGGGAAGAGGACCTACGTCGTCGACGCGTCCACCTACGACCCGATCGAGTGGACGACCACGGGCACCGATGGAGGCGTCACGCTCCGCTTCTCCGTTTTCGAGGAGCTACCCGTGAGCGACCAGTCGAAGGCGCTGCTCGATCTCCAGGCCCAGCACCCCTCGGCCCAGGTCGATCGCGACGTCAAGGCGTACATGGCGGCGGAGTCGCGGCTCTACCCGCAGGGTTGACGGCGGGCGGGAGGCGCCACGAGCGTCTTCCAGGTCGTCTGTCTTGTGACCGAGAAGGCGTAGAGGCTGTAGCCGAGGGGCGAACAGTCCGCGACTGCACGCATGAAGCCGGCGACCTCCTCGGTGCCCATCGCGTTCGCCAGCCCGCCGATCAGGTGGATCGGTACGTGGGGCTTGCCGGTGCTGGCTCGGATGATGGTGATGTCCGCAGCGTTGTAGGCGCGGGTCGCGCTGACGCCGTGGATGTGGCGGTCGGTCGAGTACGCCATCGGCAGGAAGACGTTGTAGTAGCCGGCCAGCGACCGGTATGGAAAGTGAGGCCAGTACTTCGGATGCCTGCGGATCCCGACCGGCGACGGGATGATCGCGCCGAGCGGATAGCGGCGGCCGACGGCCCCGCGCAGCCGGGCGGAGAGCTGCAGCAGGCGCTTGCTCCGCAGCGGCACCGAATGGACGAGGCTGGCTTCGATGTCGAGCGCGAAAGAGTCGAAGCGCTCGCCCTTCGCGCTCTGGAAGTGGATCGCGGCCAGCGCCGAGCGCGTGTCCTGCGCCGGATAGAGGAAGGACGGCAGGTACCAGGCAACGACCCGCATCCCGGCGGCGTGGGCGGCGTCGATGAACTGTCCGAGCTTCTGTGGGCGCACGAGGTCGCCGCTCTGCTCGTAGTTGCCGGTCTGCAGATAGAGGGTCCGGACTCCGTCGCGAGCCATCGCCGACACCTCCTGCTGCGGATGCGTCCAGGACGAGGTCGCGTAGATGTCGAGCCAGGTCCCGAGGCCGGCGTAGGCCGAGCGGTGATGCACCGATCCGCCCGCGGCTGGCGCCGCGAGCACCGCCGCCAGGACGACCGCCGCGAGCAGCAGCCGTTTCATGCCGCGGCCGCCGCCCGCGCGAACGAGGCGATGCGGTCGAAGTAGCCGTCGACGAAGTGCGGCGGCTCCCCGTGCTGGAGCCGGTGGTCGCCTTCGGGGAAGACCTCGACCTGGAGGAGGTCCGGCTGCACCGAGCTCCGGAACGCGGCGGCGCTCTCCTCGGGCGGGTTCACCTTGTCCTCCGCACCGAGGAGGGCGAGAACGGGTGCCGTGATCCGGGACAGCGCAGGCGCCGGGTCGTAGCGGAAGATCTCTGCGCAGAGACGCCAGATCGCCTGGTCTTCGAAGATGAACTCCAGCCCCGGGAGCTCGCGGTACGGAACGTTCGCCGTGTCGAGCTGCCTCAGTCCCTCCTCGAGGCTGCGGCACTCGCGGACCACGGCCACCGCGGCGTCGTAGGTGGCGAGCGCCTCGGCTTCCTGCCCGCCCTCCAGCTTGCTGGCCAGCGAATACCGCTCCTGCCGCGCGGGCGACGCGCCGCCTCCCGAGCTCGGCATCACGAACGCGACGGGAACGCCTCGCCCCGCCGCCTCGACGACCACCCAACCGCCCTGGCTGTGGCCGAACAGGCCGATCGGAAGGCCGGGGCTTTCGGACTCGAAGACCGCCAGCCCAGCGAGCAGGTCGTCGGCCTGCTCCTCGATTCCGGCCTCCAGCCAGTTTCCGCCCGAGCCGCCGACCCCGCGCTTGTCGAAGGAGCACACGGCGATCCCGGCTTCCAGCAGGTACTCCCGGATCGGCGGGAAGTACCAGTCGTTGTCACGATCGGACGGCCCGGAGCCTGGATGCATGAGCACGCCGGCCACGGCTTCGCCGGCTGGCCTCCAGAGCGTTCCGGCGAGGCGGACTCCGCTTGACTCGGCTTCCACCTCGAGCCGAGAGGCAGCTGTCGCAGACACCTCGCAGAAAGTAGCGAGAGGTGGCGGGACTCGCAGGTGCGAGCCCCGCCACCGGTTCCCGTCGCTACTCGTACTGGAGCGCCGCGAGGACGTTCAGCCGAGCCGCCCGACGGGCGGGGATGACCGCGGCGCCGATGCCGGCGGCGACCGCGATCAGGGCGAACACGACGAGCTCGTTGATCGGGAGATGGAACCCGACGCCGAGGCTCGTCATGGCGCGGGTGGCAAGTGCGGCGAGGAAGACACCGAGCGGAAGCCCGAGTGCCGCGCCGATGAGAGCGGTGATGACGCTTTCCTGGCGGATCATCCGCCGCATCTGCCGCCGGGTCATGCCGATCGCCCGCAGCATGCCGAGCTCGCGAGTGCGCTCGAACACGGCGAGCACCAGCGTGTTGACCATCCCGAACACGCTGACGATGACCGAGAGCGCGAGCAGGACGTAGAACAGGTCGAGCGTCTGGTTGACCGTCTGCGCCTGCGCCGCAACCCAGGCTGACTGCGTCTGGACCGTCGTGTCAGCGAACGGAGCGAGTGCGTGCTGGAGCTTCGCGGTCGTCCGGGCGTTCGCACCGCCGTCGACGCTCACGAAGGCGTACTCGTCCTTGGGCTGCGGGAAGTTGCCGTCGAACACCTGCTTTGAGATCACGATGTTCGGCAGCAGCGGGTCGGCCTGAGGCGCGTGGAAGGTCGCCTTGACGTCCAGCCGGACGATGCGGCCGATCGGAGACTCGATCGTCAGCGGGCTACCGACGCTCAGGTGATGCGTACCGGCGTAGCTGGAGTCGACGATCGCGCCGTTGCCGAGGCCCGAGAGGACGGCCTCCGAGCCCTGCTTCCACGCGAAGTGGTAGACGGAGCCGAACGCCGCCGGGTCGATGGCCGCGATCCCGGTGCTCTTGCCGAACGCCTTGGCCCGGTCGCTGCTCAGGCCGGTCGCCGCGCGCACGCCCGGGAGGGCAGCGAGCGTCTTGGCCTCGCCGGTCGGGAACGGCGAGTTGCTGTTGGTCGAGTTCGGCGTCACCACGTAGTCGGCGGTGACCTGCTTGTTGAGGGCGTCGCTGACGGAGTTGCGCAGGCCGGCGCCGAGCGTGGCGACGAACGCGACCAGTGCCACTCCGATCATCAAGGCGGCGGCGGTGGCCGCCGTGCGCCCGGTGTTGCGGACCGAGTTCGCCGCCGCCAGCCGGCCGGCGGTACCGGCGAAGCGCCGTGCCGGCAGACCCACGACCGCGGCCAGCGGCCGCACGAGGTAGCTGGACACGAGCGCCACACCGCTGAACACGAGCAGCGTCCCGAGCCCGAGCAGCATGAGCACCGCACCGACACCGCTCGAGGCGAAGAGGCCGTCGGCGACCAGGGCCAGCCCGAGCAGCATCGTCGCCGCGGCGATGTACGGGCGCCAGGAGGCACGCCGCGACTTCGGCATGACCGCTCCTTCGCGGACGGCGGAGATCGCCGGCACACGGGTGGCGCGGATCGCCGGGAAGAGCCCGGCCAGCACCGTCACGATCGTGCCCGCGAGGAGCGACACGATGATCGTGCGCGGTGCGACGACGGTGCTCGCCTGCGGCAGGTCGAGGCCGACGGTCTGGAAGAGCGCGTTCAGACCCTTGGCCAGACCCAGTCCCGAGGCGAGACCGACAACAGAGGCCGCTACGCCGATGAGTGCGCTCTCGATCAGCACCGAGCGCCGAACCTGACGCCGAGAGGCGCCGAGCGTGCGCAGGGTGGCGAGCTCACGCGTTCGCTGCGAGACCGTGATCGAGATCGTGTTGAAGATGACGAAGGCCCCGACGAACAGCGCGATTCCGCCGAAGGCGAGCAGGAGGTACGTGATGACTTTCCCGCCCTTGGCGACTTGTGCCGCACTGCTCTTCGCCTGGGCCTCAGAGGTCCGGACCTGCGTGTGTGGCGGCAGGAGCGGGCGGATCTCGTCGGCGAGGTGCGCCTGCGAGATGCCGGGCTTGGCGGCGGCGACGATGCCGTCGTAGCCGGGCTTGTGCAGGATCGCCTGGGCGGTGGCCGTGTCGAAGGAGGCCAGGGTCGCCCCGCCGATCGAGACACCCTTGATCTTGCCGAGCCCGACGATCGTGTAGTAGCCGACCGGGCCGTCGCCCTTGGCCCCGATCGTGTCGCCGATCCGGTAGTGATCCCTGCTCGCCGTGCCGGTGTCGATCACGACCTCTCCCGGCCCCGAAGCCCAGCGGCCGGCCGTGAGGGTGATCGGATTGAAGCGGCTCTCGCTCGGGTCGACCCCGAAGCCGAGAGTCGGTGCGCTGCCGTTCGTGATCCCCTTGCCGTCGTGCCCGACCAGCTCGATCTGGTCGAACAGGTAGCCGCCGGCGGCGGCAGCCACGTCGGGCATCGCCCTCACTTTGGCGAGGAACGAGCGCGGGACCGTCGGGTCGTTGTTCGCCTCCGCGACGATCTGCTTGCCGCCGATCACGACCGAGCTGTTGCGGTACGACGCCTGGAAGACGTTGTTGAACGCCTGCTGGATCGTGTCAGTGAGGATGTAGGTGCCGCTGATCATCGCCACGCCGAGCACGATTGCCAGGCCGGTGAGGATCGCGCGGGTCTTGCGGCCGAGCATCCCTTTGATCGCGACCTTGATCATCGTCCGGTCACCTCCTGCATCGCGGCCAGAACCTCGGCCGCCGTCGACTCGCGGATCTCCTTGACGATCCGTCCGTCGGCGAGGAACAGGATGCGGTCGGCCAGGGCGGCCGCCTGCGGGTCGTGCGTGACCATCACGGTCGTCTGGCCGAGCTCGTCCACCGAGTGGCGGAGGAGGGCCAGGACGTCCCTGGAGGTCGTGGAGTCGAGGTTGCCGGTCGGCTCGTCCGCGAACAGCACGGTCGGCCGTGTCACGAGCGCGCGGGCGATCGAGACACGCTGCTGCTGCCCGCCGGACAGCTCGGACGGCCGATGCTTGCGGCGGCCGTCGATCCCGACGGTCACCAGCAGCTCCTCGACCCACTCGCGGTCCGGCTTGACGCCGGCGATCTCGAGCGGCAGGCGGACGTTCTCCTCCGCCGTCAGCATCGGCAGCAGGTTGAAGAACTGGAACACGAAGCCGATGTGCCGGCGCCGCAGCCTGGTCAGCTGAGCGTCGCTCATCGAGCTGATCTCGACCCCGGCGATCGAGACAGTGCCCTCGCTCGGCTGGTCGAGCCCGGCGAGGATGTGCATCAGGGTCGACTTGCCCGAACCGGACGGGCCCATGATCGCCGTCAGGCGACCTTCGTCGACCGCGAGTGAGACGTTGCGAAGCGCGTCGACCCGGGCGTCGCCCTCGCCGTAGCACTTCGACAAGCCGTCGGCGGTCACGACCGCAGACGGACGCACCGAGGAGAGCGCCTCGCTCACCTCTTCGTACATGGGAGATGCAGACATGGGGTCTGCTCCTTTCGAGTTGGTGGACATGCACCGACTCTGCGTCCGGAGCGGCCCCAATCGCGACGGGGGCGACCCTAGTTCCGCCCCTACTTTTCAGGAGACAGGGGCGTACGATCGACTCAGCGATGCCGCGTGAGGCCTCCCTTCCGTCCGGTACGGTCACCTTCCTGTTCACGGACATCGAGGGATCGACGAAGCTGCTCAAACGGCTCGGCCGGGAGCGGTATCGAGAGACGCTCGAGACCCACAACCGGCTGATCAGAGCCGCCGTCGAGCGGCATGGCGGAGCCGAGGTCGACCGGCAGGGAGATGCCTTCTTCCTCGCGTTCCAGACGGCCGGGGAGGCCGTCGCCGCCGCGGTCGACGCACAGCAGGCGCTGCTGGCCGAGGAGTGGCCGGACGGCGAGACCGTCGCCGTGCGCATGGGCGTCCACACGGGAGAGGCGACGCTCGGCGAGGAGGGTTACGTCGGCCTGGCGGTTCACCACGCCTCGCGGGTCGCGGGAGCGGCCCACGGCGGCCAAGTGCTGCTGAGCACCACCGCGGCGCGTCTGATCGCTGCCGAGCCGGCAGACAGGATAGCGCTCTGCGATCTCGGCGAACGCGTCCTCCCCGATCTCGATCACCCCGAACAGCTCTACGCGATCGTCGCCGACGGGGTCGAGGCGCCAACCGTCGTGGCTGCGGCTCCCCGCGCGCAGTCGACGCCCGCGCTGCTCGAACGGGATTCCGAGCTGGCCGCGCTTCAGGCACTGATCGAAGCGGCACGGGCCGGGCACGGCCGCCTGGTCGTCATCGAGGGCGCGGCCGGGATCGGCAAGACCGTCCTGCTCGCTCAGGCCCGGCGACTGGCGGAAGCGGCGGGATTCAGAGCCGTCTCCGCACGCGCGGGCGAGCTCGAGACCAGCTACGCCTTCGGGGTCGTGAGGCAACTCCTCGAGCCCGAGGTCGCGCGTGCCACGGATGAGGAGCGCGCCGTGCTCCTCGACGGCGCCGCCGGGCTCGCGACACGGGCTCTCGGCCGGGTCTCGGAGACGGGAGCTGCCGCAGGGGACTCCTTTGCGACGCTCCACGGCCTCTACTGGCTGACGGCAAACCTGGCGGCGCGCGGGCCACTGCTCGTCCTCGTCGACGACCTCCACTGGACCGACGCGGCGTCGCTCGAGTGGCTCGTCTTCCTCAGTCGCAGGCTCGAGGGCCTGCCGGTGCTTCTGTTGTGCGCGTCACGCCCACCGCAGCAGGCGTCTTCGCCGGAGCTCGTCACAGAGTTGCTCGCCGACCCGCTCGCGAGCGTGATCCGCCCGGCTCCGCTGAGTGCTCCGGCCGCGGGCTCCCTGGCCTTGCAGCGCCTGGAGCAAACGCCCGACGACGACTTCACGGCCGCCCTCGTCGCGGCGACCGACGGAAACCCGCTCTACCTCGCCGCACTTCTGGACGCGGTGGCGACCGCAGGAATTGCGCCGACGACCGACCAGAGGGAAGCGCTCGACGAGCTTGCGCCGGAGGCCCTCACCCGGGGCATCGCGCTCCGGCTGTCCCGGCTCCCGGACGACGCCGGCTCGCTCGTCCGGGCCGCCGCAGTCCTCGGCGAGAGCGCTTCGCTAGCGCTGACGGCAGCGCTGGCGGACCTCGATCCGGCGAGCGCGCTGTCCGCCGCGGCGGTCTTGATCCGACACGACCTGCTCGTGGAGTCCGACCCTCCCATGTTCCGTCATCCGGTCGTGCGCGCCGCGGTGTACGCGGAGATCGATCCCGGCGAGCGATCGGCCGCTCACAAGCGGGCGGCCGAAGCCCTGCTCACCGCAGACGCACCGCCCGAGCAGGCGGCCGCGCATCTCGTCCATGCCCTTCCGGAGGGCGATCCTGCCGTCGTCGAGACCCTTCGCGGTGCCGCCCGCAGCGCGCGTTCGCGCGGAGCGCCGGAGGCGGCTGTCACCTACCTTCGCCGCTCCCTCGCCGAGCCGGCCGGAGACGAAGCTGCCACCGTGCTGTGGGAGCTGGGCAGCGCGGAGTACATCCTCGGCCGGTCCGAGATGCTCGACTCCCTGGGCGCGGCGCTCGAGCTGACGGAGGATCCGGCAAAACGGGCCGGGATGGCTCTCGGATACAGCCGGGCCCTCTGGCTTTGCGGCCGCTACGACGTCGCCATCCAGGTGCTGCAAGAGGCGGTCGACGATCCCAGCGAGATCGATGCTGCGCTGCGCGAGGAGTTACAGGCCGGTTTGATCGGAGTCAGCTGGGGCCACGCACGACTCTTCCCGCTCGCCGCCGAACGGCTTTCCGGCATCGACGAGAACGAACTCGTCGGTGGGATAGGCAGCGAGCGGCTGCTCGCGCACCTGGCCGAGCTCGAGAGGCGCCAAGGCCTCGATCGTTCGCGTGCTGTCGAGCTTGCCGAGCGGTCGTTGGCCAGTGGGAACGTCGTGCGCGACCGCGACTTCGCCTTCTACTCGGCGGTTCTCGTGTTGATCACTGCAGGCGAGTTCGAGCTCGCCGGCCCGGTCATCGATCGCGCCCTCGCCGAGGCACGACAGCGCGGTGACATCGTGTCGACGTGCCGACTGATCAACGCGCACTCGCACGTTCAACAGTGCCGCGGGGACCTGCGCGCCGCGGAGCAAGACGTCGGCGAAGCGCTCGAGCTGTCTGTACTCCTCGAAGTGCGAACCGGCATCTCCCGGCACTCCTGGATCACACATGGGCGGCAGGCTTGGGTCGCTCTGGAACGCGGAAACACCGGGCCGGCACACGAGCTCCTGGCAGCGCTGGATCCGGTCGACATCGGAGACGACACCGCAAATTTGATCTTTCTGCTGGAGATCCGCGGCAGGCTGCACACGCTCGAGCGGCGGCCCGAACGCGCCTTGGCCGACTACTTGGCGGCCGGAGAGGCCGTACAGTCGATCGGCTTCGAAAACCCCGCTGAGCTGGCCTGGCGGTCTCAGGCGGCTCTGGCATTGCTCGAGCTCGAGCGGCCCGACGAGGCCCTTGTGTTGGCGGCAGAAGAGGTCGAGCTCTCACGCAGGTGGGGCGCGCCGGGAACACTCGGGATCTCGCTGCACGCGCTGGGCCTCGTCCAAGGCGGAACAGCGGGCGAGGAACACCTCCGCGAGGCGCTCGCCGTACTGGAGGCCTCGCCGAACCGGCTGGAACATGCCCGCGTGCTCGTCGATCTCGGCGCTGCTTTGCGCCGCGCAAACCAGCGCAGCGACGCGCGCAAGCTCCTGCGCGACGCGCTCGAGCTAGCGGAGTGGTGCGGCGCGACCTCGTTGTACGAGCAGGCAAACGACGAACTGGCCGCCACCGGCGCCCACCGTCGAACGGTCATTCTGCGCGGCATCGACGCGTTGACGGCGAGCGAGCAACGCGTCGCCAAGATGGCCGCCGCGGGAGCGAGCAACAAGGAAATCGCGCAAGGGCTGTTCGTGACGGTCAAGACCGTGGAGATGCACCTCAGCCGCGTCTATCGCAAGCTCGAGCTCGGCTCTCGAACCGAGCTGGCTGGTGCCCTGGGTCAGCCGGAAGCGCTGTCCTCCGCGCAGGTGTAGGGGCGAGAGTAGGGGCGGCCCTGTCGCGAATGCGCCGTGCTGCGGCGGACACTCAGCGCCATGTTGTCCACCCAGCAAGAAGGAGGAATCAGCATGGCCACCACCCTCACAGACCGCAGGGAGCTCGCCGTACGGTCGAGCAACGGGATCGAGGTCGGGCTCTACTGGAGCAAGGCCACGAACCGTGTCACCGTCGAGGTTTTCGACCAGCGTTTCGACGACGGCTTCGAGTTCGAGGTCGACGGCGCGCACGCCCTCGACGCGTTCAACCACCCCTACGCCTACGCCGCCGCGCGCGGCATCACCGCGTCGGTTACCGCACGGGTCTAGGCGCGGGAGCCGGCGGCGAGAAAGGCGGTTCCGAAGCAGAGCTCCGTCCACTGGGGATCGGTCAGCTCCTCCTCCATCGCCGCGCGAATCGCCTCCCATGGGCGGCGCGCCATCCACTCCTCGATCGAGGCGAACGGCCGCACGGCTGCGACTCCGAGCTGCGCCAGCCGCCGCGGCGCGTTATCCGGAATCTTGAGATCCAGTACGACCCAGCGCCCGCCTGCGGAGAGGGCCGCGGCGCCGTGGGCGATGACCTCGCGGCACTCGGGAACCTGCGTCAGGGCGTAGGTGGACAGGATCGCGTCGACCTCGCCAGGGAAGTCGAACGCGGCCGCGTCGGCCTGCACGAGGCTGACATTGCTCCAGCCGTTGGCCTCGACCCGCTGCCGCGCCTGGGCGAGCATCGCGTCGGTCAGGTCGACGCCGACGATCCGTCCCTCGGGACCGACCTTCTCCTGGAGCAGCGGGAAGTTGAGACCGGTGCCGCACGCCATGTCGACCACGCGCGCGCCTGGGCGAAGCTCGAGCGTCCGGACGGCCCGGCGGCGTTGTCCGCGCTGCGGGTAGCCGGGGGCGGGGTAGAGCCGCGAGGTGACGTCGTAGTACTTCGCCTTCTTGCGGTACGTCTCGATCAGGCGCTCTTGCGTGCTCATGGGTTCGACTCGACCGCAGACTTGATCAGCGTCATCTCGAGGTCGCTCACGCGCTGGATTCTGCCTTCGAGCCGGTTGGCGGGGATCGCGCGCATGACGCCCTGGAGATCGACCTCGATCCACATCATCGCGTTGGTCTTGTTGCCGTCCAGCGGCTCGAGCTCCATGCCCCAGCGCGCCTGCGACGTCCCCAGCGGCCCGGCGAACGCCATGCGGTGGGGCGCCTCGACGACGGTCACGTTCTGGGCGCGGTGGCGGCTTGTTCCGAGGATCCCTTTCGCACGCTGCTCGATCCGCGCGCCGGGCTGGAGCGGAGCCCCGTCGGTGATCCGGGCCTCGAGCACCGTCGGCGCCCACTCGTGCCAGCGCCCGACGTCGGCGAGGTACGCCCACACGGCGTCGACGCTCCCCGCGATCGGGATGCGGCTCTCGGTTCTGAACGTCGTCACGGAGACTCCATACGGCTGCCCGCCATCATCGGTTCTCCCGCTCCGCTACCAGCGCGAACTTGCGGACGCGGCCTGTTCCGAGCCACTCGGCCCACAGTCGGTGGGCGGTTGCGAGCTCGTCGTCGGTGTAAGCGTCGGCCAGCGCAGCGGCTGTCCTCCGATGCGACTCGCTCCAGTCTTCTTGCCAGCGGACGGCCAGCTGCGCCCGTGCGAGGAGCTCGTGCATCTCGACGAGGGAAGTGAGCCAGACCGTGTCGGAGTTCGGCATCCGTTCCCGCTCGGATTCGGACAGGGGCTCGCCGTCTTCGAGTGTGAAAGCGAACCGACCGCCGGTCGGGAGCGCACCGGAGATCGCTTCCAACAATGCTTCCTTGTCCCGGAAAGCGAGCATCGTCTCGAGCAGGAGCACGACCTCGAACTCGCCCGGAGGCAGCGGCGGAATCTCGGCGACGTCGAAGCGGCAGGGCAGGTCGCCCGCACGCTCGCGGGCGATGTCCACGGCACTCTCACTCGCGTCCACGCCGAGGTAGTCGCAGCCGAGCTCGCGCGTCAGGAAACGGCCGGGGCCGGCGACCCCACAACACAGGTCGAGCACGGAGACGCCGGGCCCGATGCCGGCCTGCTCGGCAAGCAAGCGGATCTCCGATGCCGACGCGAAGCTCTGCTGCTCGACGTACTCGCCCGGCCCGTAGGCCGCCTCCACGGCTCGGCTCACGGGCTCACGACAAACCGGTGCATGGGCGGGCACCGTAGTGTCCTTCTAGTGGCCGAGCGAGGACTAACGCTGCCCGTAGGGCGGAGACCGCTGCCCGATCTCGGCAAGCAGCTCGCTCCGCTGGTCGGGCTCGCCGGCACGGTCTTGATCCTGGCGATGCTCTCGCGGACGGTCGGGATCGGCGGCGCCGGCTGGCTCGTCGGCCTCGCCAGCGGACTTGGCCTGAACCTGGCTCTCGCGCGCGCCCTCTGGCGCGACCCGGCGGCGAGCCTGGGCTGGGCGAGCTGGGTGACGCTGACCCGTGCGACGCTCGCGGTCGGTGTCGCCGCTCTGACGGCGGCATCCTTCGAGCTGCCCGTCGCGACCGCGGCGCTGGTGACACTCGCGTCGATCGCGCTCGCGCTCGACTTCGTCGACGGCTGGCTAGCGCGGCGCACGCGGACCGAGTCGGCGCTCGGCGCGAAGCTGGACGGGGAAGTCGACGCGTTCCTCATCCTGGTGCTCAGTATCGAGGTCGCGCCGACGGCGGGCGGTTGGGTGCTCCTGATCGGGCTCGCACGCTACCTCTTCCTCACGGCGGGATGGGCGTTCCCGTGGCTGCGGGCGCCGCTGCCCCGGCGTGACTGGCGCAAGACGGTGACGGCCGCGCAGGGCGTTGCGCTCGTGATCGCGGCTTCCGGAGTCCCGCCCCTGTGGTTGAGCCAGATCCTGTTGGCCATCGCGCTCGCCCTGCTCGCCGAGTCGTTCGGCCGCGACGTCTGGTGGCTGTGGCGCCATCGGGACGAGGCGCCCAGCCGTGTGACCGCGACCCGCACGCAGCATCCCGCCGTCACAGCCGCGCTCACTCTGCTCGCGCTCCTCATCGTCTGGGCCGCTCTCGTAGCCCCGATCCGGCCGTGGCAGCTCACGCCCGGGTTCTTCGCGCGGCTCCCGCTCGAAGGGCTCGTCCTTGTCGCGCTAGCCGTTGTTCTCCCGGGCCGCGCCGGGCGCGTCGTGAGCTGGGCGATTGGCCTGGCAGTCGGCGTGCTGGTGCTCGTGAAGATTTTCGACCTCGGTTTCTTCGTTGCCTTCAACCGGCAGTTCAACCCGGTCGAGGACTGGAGTTATCTCTCCGTCGGGGTGGGGACGGTGCGCGACACCTTCGGCAATCGGGACGCGGATTTCGCTGTTGTGGCCGCGACAGTGATCGGCCTCTCGGCGCTCGTCATCCCCGCGCTCGCGGTCGGCCGCGTGACAAGGGTCGCGGCCGGCGATCGCCGGCGCTCACTCGGCTTGGTGGCGCTACTCGCGGCAGTCTGGGCGCTCTGCTGGGGCTTCGGCGCGCAGGTCTCGGGCGCCGGCATCGCGTCCGCGAGCGCAGCGCGCTTCGCCGTCGACGAGGTGAAGGCCGTCCAGGAGGACTTCCGCTCCGAAGCGCAGTTCAGCGCCGAGCTCCGCCGCCCGGATGCAGCTCGGAAGATCCCCGCTGGCCGGCTCCTGAAAGGGCTGCGCGGTAAGGACGTGCTCCTCGTCTTCGTCGAGAGCTACGGGCAGATCGCGGTCCAGGGCACGGACTTCTCGCCGGGCATCGACGCCGTCGTCAACACCGGTACGCAACAGCTCGCGGCCGACGGGTTCTTCTCCCGAAGCGGCTGGCTCGCCGCGCCGAACTTCGGCGGCGGCAGTTGGCTCGCGGACGCCACCCTCCAGACGGGGGCCTGGGTGACGAGCCCGGGACGCTACTCCAAGCTGATCGCCAGCAAGCGACTCGCACTCAGCGCAGCGTTCCGGCGTGCAGGGTGGAAGACGGTCGCCGACATGCCGGCGACCCGCGGCTCGTGGCCGGCTGGACGCTCTTTCTACCGCTACGAGCAGATCTACCAGCGCCACAACCTCGGCTACCACGGCCCGCAATTCGGCTTCTCACCGATGCCCGACCAGTTCGCGCTCAAGGCTCTGCAGAAGCTCCAGCTGGCGAAGCGTCACCGCCCTCCGATCTTCTCGGAGATCTTCCTCAGCTCGAGCCACGAGCCGTGGACCCACATTCCGCAGCTGATCCCATGGAACCGGGTGGGCGACGGATCGATCTTCAACAGGTTGCCCGTCGACCGGGTCGGGTTGACGGACACGCAGCAGGGCTTCGCCGCGTCGATCAAGTACTCGCTCCGCGCCCTCTACTCGTTCGTCGAGCGCTACGGCAGCAAGAACACCGTGCTGATCGTGCTGGGCGACGAGCAGCCGTCGAGGATCGTCGCGCAGGCGAATCACGACGTGCCGATCGCGATTGCCGCACACGATCCGAAGGTGATCCGCAGGCTGTCGAGCTGGGGCTGGACGAACGGGATGCTGCCGGGCTCTACGGCGCCGGTGTGGCGCGAGAGCCTCTTCCGGAACCGGTTCCTGCACGCGTTCGACCACTGAGGAGCTCGGTCTGGAGGTCGAGCGTGTGCCCGCCGCGGTCGGCCTTCGTCTCCAGATAGCGCTGATTCGCGTTCGACACGTGGACGGCGGTCGGCACAAGGTCGACGACGGTCACGCCCCCCGAGCGGAGCTGCCGGGCCTTGTCGGGGTTGTTGCTCAGAAGGTTGACCGTGGACGCCCCGAGCGCGTGCAGCATCTGCGCGGCGGCGAGGTAGCTGCGTTCGTCCTCGGCGTGGCCGAGCGCGACGTTCGCCTCGTAGGTGTCGGCCCCGGCGTCCTGCAGCGCATACGCGTCGAGCTTCGAGTAGAGCCCGATGCCGCGGCCCTCCTGGCGCAGGTAGAGCAGGTAGCCGCCGGCGTCGGCGATCCGCTCGACCGCTTCCCGCAGCTGCGCCCCGCAGTCGCAGCGCTGGCTGCCGAACACGTCGCCGGTGAGGCACTCGCTGTGCGGCCGGATGAGCGGCACGTGGCGCTCGTCCGCAGGGACCGGCGCCGTGCGATTGCCGAGCGCGAAGGCAAGGTGATCCTGCTCGTCGACTAGCCCGTCGAAGGTGAAGACCCGCGCGTCCGTCGCGTAGCCGTCGGTGAACCGCAGCGGCAGCTCGACCTGGGTGCGGATCGTCGCGAGCGGGAGTTGCAGCGTCATCGCGCGTCCTCGAACCGGGACGAGAGCGCGTACCGCAGCAGCACGACGTCGCCGAGCTTCCGCACGTCGACGAGCTCTGCCCGGCGCGCGGGATTCCAGGGGAAGACCCCGTCGCGCACGAACCGCGTCGCGTCGGAGTCGCCGACGAAGACCGGCGCGACAGTCAGCTGCAGCTCGTCCACGAGGTCGTCGGTGAGGAACTGCGTGTGGACGGTGCCTCCGCCCTCGACCATCAGGCGCTCGACGCCCCGCCCGGCGAGGTCCGCGCTGAGCGAGTGCATCTTCACGCTGTCGCCGCCGTCGACGACCGTCGCGACCGG
>DATFSG010000106.1:0-2938 GCA_035262765.1 Gaiellaceae bacterium
GGCGAGCCACTGGTTCGAGGTTCGCGACTGGGTCGCGGCCGGCCGCCCGGGCGCGCTCTAGGCGAAGACCTCGTTCGGCAAGGGCTCGCCGCGGCGGAAGGCGAGCACGTTGTCGACGAGCATCCGCGTCATCGCGCCTCGGGTCTCGACCGTCGCGCTCGCGATGTGCGGCGTCAGCACTACGTTCGGCAGTTCGAGTAGCCGCTCTGGCACGCGGGGCTCGTCCACGAACACGTCCAGACCCGCGGAGATCCGGCCGGAGACGAGCTCGTCCACCAGCGCGTCCTCGTCCACGCTCGCGCCGCGTGCCGTGTTGATCAGCGTCGCGCCGTCCTGGAGGAGCGCGAGCCGCTCGCGTGAGATGAGCCCACGCGTCTCCGGCGTCAACGGCACGTGCAGCGAGACGACGTCGGCCGTCCGCAGCAGCTCGTCGAGCGGGAGGCCGCCGCTACGACGGTGGAAGACGATCCGCATTCCGAACGCCTGCGCTCGTTTCGCGACCTGCTGGCCGATCCGGCCGAAGCCGACCACGCCGAGCGTCGCCCCCTCGAGATCGCGTCCGAGCAGCTCGGGCCGCGCCCAGCCGCGCCGCCAGCGGCCGTCGCGGACGAACCGGTCCGACTCGATGAGGTGGCGGCGGCAGGCGAGGATCAGCGCGAGCGTGAGGTCGGCGACCGCGGCATCGAGCACGCCCGGCGTGTTTGTCACCGCGATCCCGCGCTCGCGGCAGGCCGCGACGTCCACGCGGTCGTAGCCGACGCCGTAGTTCGCCACGAGCCGCAGGTCGGGCAGCAGGTCGAGTTCGTCCGGGCCGACTGCGACGACGGCCTCGACGAGAACCTCGACGCCGGGGAGCGGGGCCGCGGGTGGCCAGGATTCGAGCAGCGTGACGTCGCCCAGCTCCTCCCACGCCGGCCCCGGGAACGTCTGCGTCGCCGCGATCGTCACGGCCGGAGTATCTAGTGTCTCTCCATGCCGACCGTCGTGATCCCGTTTGCGGGTGCGGAGGGAAAGACGCGCCTGCACTCCTCGACTCGGATCCGCCGAGCGCTGGCGCGAGCGATGTTCTGCGACGTGCTCGCCGCCTGCCTGCCGGTCGGACGCACTCGCGTCGTGACGCCCGACGAGGAGGCCGCGGACGAGGCTCGTGAGGCGGGAGCCGAGGTCGTGACCGACCCGGGTGGAGGCCAGGGCGCGGCGGTGCAGGCAGGTCTCGCAGGAGTCGAGCCGGGCGCCATCCTCGTGGTCAACGCCGACGTCCCGTGCGTGGTTCCGCACGACCTCCGCTCGCTGCTCGCCGCGACGCCGGCCGCCTGCGTCGCGCTCGTCGAGGCCCTCGACGGGACAACGAACGCGCTCAGCCTCCCGTCGCGCGAGGCTTTCGCGCCGCTCTACGGGCCGAGCAGCTCCGACCGCTTCCGCGCCCACGGCGCGTCGCTCGGCCTCGAGGTCGTCTCCGTCGCGGTGCCCAACCTCGCCGACGACGTGGACACGATGGAAGACCTCACGCGGCTGCAGCTGCGCGCCGGACCGCGCACGCAGGCGTGCCTCATAGAGCTCGAGAGGAGCGTCGCCTGAACGTCGTCGTGCTCTCGGGAGGCGTGGGCGGTGCGCGCTTCGTCCGCGGCGTCGTCGACGTCGCCGGCGCAGCCTCGACGAGCGTGGTCGGCAATGTCGGCGACGACGTCGAGGTGCTCGGCCTCCACATCTCGCCGGATCTCGACTCGATCCTCTACGCACTCGCCGGCCTCGCCGACGAGCAGCGCGGCTGGGGGCGCAGCGGCGAGACCTGGAACGCGCGCGAGACGGTCGGCACGCTCGGCGGCGAGGACTGGTTCGCCCTCGGCGACCGCGATCTGGGACTCCATCTGGTGCGGACTCAGGCGCTGCACACCGGTGAGCCTCTGTCCGCGATTACCACCCGGTTGGCGGAGGCGCTCGGCGTCTCCGTGCAGCTGCTGCCGGCGACCGACGATCGGCTAAGGACGTGGCTCGAGACGCCGGCGGGGACGTTCCCGTTCCAGGAGTGGTTCGTCGCGCGCGGCCACCGGGACGAGGTCGACGCCGTGCGCTTCGAGGGGGAGGAGGACGCGTTGCCGGCACCTGGCGTGCTCGACGCGATCGCCGGCGCAGATCTGATCCTGTTCGCGCCGAGCAATCCGTACGTCTCGGTCGGACCGATTCTCGCGGTGCGTGAGCTGCGCGACGCACTTGCGGAGCGGCGCGTGCCCTGCGTCGCCGTCAGCCCGCTCATCGGCGGCCGCGCGGTGAAGGGGCCCGCCGACCGGATGCTGCAGCGGCTGGCGGGCGGGACGTCGCCCCGGCATGTCGCCGCCTGCTACCCAGGCCTGATCGACGCGCTGGTCGTGGACGAGGCCGACGCGGACGACCTCGACGGGCTCGGCGACGTCAGGCCGATCGTGACCCGGACGCTGATGAGCGACGCCGACGCGCGGCGCCGCCTGGCCGAGGTCGCGCTGGGAGCGGTGCCGGCGTGAAGGTTGCGATCGTCGGCGGTACGGGCGACTTCGGCCTCGCGCTCGCGGCTCGTCTCGTCGAGGCGGGCGACGAGGTCGTGATCGGCTCTCGCGACGCTGGGCGGGCGCAGGAGAAGGCCACTGAGATCGGCGCGGCCGGAGGCGCGACGAACGAGGACGCCGTTGGCGGCGTGGAGCTGGCGGTGCTTGCGACTGTCGCCGATGCTGCGCCGGGGACGGCCCAGGCGCTGCGCAACTCCTTCAGCTCGCCCGTTCTCTCGGTCGCCAGCGAGCTCGAATTTCACGATCGTCGTGCCCAACCGCCCGCCGAGGCGCGTTCGCTCGCGGAGCGCATCGCGGACGTCGTAGACGTTCCGGTGGTGGCGGGCCTCCACTCACTCGCCGCCGGCAAGCTGGCGCAGAGCCGCCTCGACGAGGACGTCTTCGTCTGCGGCGACGAC
>DATFSG010000107.1:0-2732 GCA_035262765.1 Gaiellaceae bacterium
AGGACGTAGACCCAGCCGCTCATCGTGTGGTAGACGATCTCGTTCTTGTAGACGGCCGGCGACGACGCCATGCGCGGCGAGCCCGGCGTGCGGTGGACCCAGGCGAAGTTGCCGTCGCGCATCGAGATCGCATGGACGGTCGCGGCAGCATTCCCGATGTACGCCATGCCGTCGACGACGACCGCCGGGAACTCGATCAGATGCCCGAGGCCGCGGCTCCAGACGAGCCGGAACGGCGGGTGCAGGTGGATCTCGCTCGGCGCCTGGGTGCGTGCCTCCGTGGCGCCGTAGAGCGGCCACTGCAGAGCCGGCTGGAAGATGTCGACCGTCTGCCGGCGGCTGTGCAGGAAGTTGACGCGCTGAGTGACGGGGGCATAGCCGCGCGCCGCGACCGTGACAGGGATCCGTCCCCGCGGCGCCTTGATCACCGTGACGCCGTGGCGGTTGGTGCGCCCGGTCTTGCCGGCGAGCCTCACGCGCGCTCCGTGGACGCGCACGCGCTGGTCGCCGTCGAGGATCGTGACCACGAGCTTCGTGAGCTCGCCCGCGCGGTGCGTCTGCCTGTGCTTCGGCTGCGGCATGGGCGGCGGCTTCGCGAGGGTCGTCGCCGGCGGCGGCGCGGCCTGGTGCGCACCGCCGCAGCCGGCGAGCAGCACGACGAGAGCCGCGACGACGAGGACGCGCGCGGTCACGCGTGCTCCCCGACCGCGAGCTCGCGGTAGCCGGTGAGCAAGAGCGGAGCGCCGTCGATGTCGCGCAGAATCACGTTGTCGTCGGGGAAGTGCGGCACGGTCTCGCCGATCTCGTCCAGGCGGCCGAGCGTCGCCAGCACCTGGGCCTCGGCCATGTTTGCACCGCCGTCGGCGAGCGCCGAGGTGGCGGCGACGTGGCGGACGTTGATCTCGGTGACCTTCAGCGCGCCCGTGCGGTCCTCGCGCAGGTCGACCGTGAGCAGCCCGTGCGCCTGCTCCCCCTTGAGGCCGGCGACGAAGCGCACCGCCTGCTCGGCGAGGGTTCGCGCCCGCTCGTCGTTGATCAGCCGCCCGCGGTTGATGTTGCCTGTCACGCCGGAAACGGCGAGATGCCCCATGAAGTACTCCAGCCGCTCGTAGCAGCCGGCCTTCAGCAGCTCGTCCTCGTGGAACAGGAGCGTACTGGCGATGTTCCGTCCCGGCAGGTGCTCGGCGACCATGAAGCTCGTGATTCCCGGATTGAGATAGGCCCAGGCGTAGGCCTCCTCCGGCTCGGACACCTGGATCGCGCCGATTCCGCTCGAGGACGCCTCGGAGTAGTCGCGGAGCCAGACCGGACCGCCGTCGAGGTCGAGGCCTTGGCGCTCGAGTAGCTCGTCGCGGCTCACGATCCGATACCGCGGCACGAGCCCCGTCTCGCGCAGCGACTCGTACAGCTTGCCCTTGCTGATCGCGATCTCGACGAGACCGGGCGGCGGCAGCAGCGTCGGCACCGGGAACTCGCGGCCGCTCCAGAAGAGCACTTCCGCCTCGGGCCCGACGAGCGCGACGTCGATCCGCTCCCGCTCGCAGATGTCCGCCAGGAGCTCGGGGTAGCCTGAATCGCCTGGCTGAGACACGCGGTAGACGCGATCGTAGAGCCCTTCGTAGAACCCGTACCAGTTGCCGCCGCGATCGGCTCCGACGAGCGTCGCGTCAGAGAACGCGGGGCTCGCGCGCAGTGAACGGGCAATGGCTCTCGGCGTCACGCCGCATGCGCCCGTGACGAGGATGTTCAGGGGCGCCACAGGCTCCCAGGGTAGCCCGGTTTCCTCACGATTCCGACGTCCAACCCCCGGTCTCGCCCTTGTACGTGCCGCCGAAGAGAGCGCGCGGCGTGCGCGCGAGAATCCGCAGGTCGAGGTTCGGCGAGCGGTGCTCGACGTACCAGACATCGAGCTCGATCCGGTCCGCCCAAGGCAGCTCGGCGCGGCCGTTCACCTGCGCCCAGCCGGTGATGCCCGGCCTCACGTCCAACCGGTGGCGCTGATGCTCGTTGTACTGCTCGACCTGGTACCGCAGCGTCGGCCGGGGCCCGATCACGCTCATCTCCCCGCGGACGACGTTCCAGAGCTGCGGCAGCTCGTCGAGCGAGAGCTTGCGGAGCAGCCGGCCAGCGCGCGTGATGCGCGAGTCGCCGCGGTTGACCGAGAGACCCGCCCCCATCGTCTCGGCGCCGACGACCATCGTCCGCAGCTTGAGCAGCTCGAAGTCGACGCCGTCCTTACCGACGCGGGTCTGGCGATAGAGAACCGGGCCGCCGTCCTCGAGCTTGATCGCGAGGGCGCCGAGCGCGATCAGCGGCGAGGCGAGGACGAGCGCCGTGCCGGCGATCGCGACATCAGCCGCGCGATTCACGCGAGCTCCCGTTGTGGCGCCCACGTCGCGGGCACACCGCGCCGCAGGTAGTTCCAGAGCGCCACGACCGTCGCCCAGGTGATGAGCACGTAGTACCGCGGGATCCCGACCCCGAGAAGCGCCGCGAGGAGCAGGCCGAGCTGGAGCCCGAGGACGACCGCGTAGACGATCCCCTGGTTGAACAGCGCGAGCGAGGTCCCGAGCAGGATGAGGTGGAGCAGACCGCTCGCGTAGCGGAGGTGCCGATGCGAGACGAGCTTGAGGAAGTAGCCGGGAGGCTGGCCGCGCAGCATCCGTCCGCGCAGGACGATCAGCCACGAGTGCTCGAACATCCGCACCTTGCGCCGGTACTCGCTCTCGTTG
>DATFSG010000108.1:0-2243 GCA_035262765.1 Gaiellaceae bacterium
AGACGATCCGCGTCCAGTAACCTCCGCAGCGGCGTGGTGCACCGGCAGTGATCGTCACCGTAACTCTCAACGCCGCGGTCGACCGCACGCTGACCGTCCCGAACTTCCAGTTCGGCCACCGGCACCGGGCGTCGAACAGCCTCACGAGCGCGGGCGGCAAGGGCGTCAACGTGGCCCGGGCGCTGAAGCGCCTGGAGACGCCGGTCGTCGCGACCGGGCTCGCCGGCGGGCGCACGGGCGACCGGATCGTCGAGGACCTCGGCCTCGAGGGAATCCTCAGCGACTTCGTCCGCATCTCCGACGAGTCGCGCACCTCGATCGCCGTCGTCGACCCGACCGCGGGCGCGCTCACCGAGGTCTACGAGTGGGGCCCGGCCGTGCGGGCGGAGGAGCTGAAGATGCTCTCCGACAAGCTTCACTACCTCTCGCGCGTGGCGAGCTTCGTCGTCTTCAGCGGCTCGCTGCCGCGCGACGTCGAGAACGACTTCTACGCCGACGCGATCCACGACCTGACCCGGCGCGGCATCAAGTGCGTGCTCGACTGCGAGGGAGAGCCGCTGCGGCTCGGCGTCGAGGCCGAGCCCTATCTCGTCACGCCGAACCAGCAGGAGGCCGAGAGCCTCGTCGGGCAGGAGTTCATGGACGAGGAGGATTTCGTGATGGCGCTCGACACGATCGCCGACCTCGGCGCCCGCAACGTCCTGATCACCCAGGAGACCGCGTGCTTCGCGCTCGTGCGCGAGGAGCGGCGGGTGCAGCGCTTCCGCGCGTCGATCCCTCGCATCGAGCCGATCGCAGCGGTCGGAGCCGGGGACGTCCTCCTCGGCGGCTACCTCTCGGAGCGCTTCAACGGCCGCCCGGTCGGCGACGCGCTGCGGACGGCGGTCGGCTGTGCGGCCGCCTCGGTCGTGGAGCTTGGGGCAGGACGGTTCGATCCGCGTGAGGCCGCTCGCCTGGCCGGCGGCGTCGAGCTCGTCGAGCTCGCGCCGGTCGAAGCCTGAGCCCTAGCCGACCGCGAGAGCGCGGAGCCGGCCGGTGTGGTTGTGGTTCTCGGCCCAGATGAGCCGGCCGCGGGCGAGCGCCAGGCCGACGAAGTTCGGACCTGTCTGCACGAGCTTGCCGAGATGGCCGTTCTTCGTCGAGACGTCGCGCAGCAGGCGACCGACGCGGTAGACGATCAGCTGGTCGCTCGCTGCGAGCTGCGCTGCGGCCTGCGGGGAAACCAGCGCGCTCCCGAGCTTCGTCCCGTCGGTGACCGAGAACCAGGAAAGCCTGTCGTGGGGGCCCGACATCGAGGTGAGGACGGCAAGCACGTTGGTGGAGAGCGCGATGGCGATCGGGAACCCGTGCACCGAAGCCTGGGACAGCGAGTCTCCGGTCGTGGCGTCCACGATCTGCACGACGCTGTTGGCGCTCGTCAGTGGGCGCCCCTTGGCGGCCGTGGCGGGGACGTACGCGATGTGCCCGGCTGCCACGGCGAGCTGGAGCGCGGGCCCAGCCTCCGGCAGCGGCGTGTCGTTCGTGCGCGTGACGATGCGGATTCCCCCGTCCGCGATCTTCTGCTTGCACGGGTGGCCGGAGAGACACTTGGACGGGTTGACATACTCGACGTCGTCCCAGGAGTAGGCGAGCGTCTTGCCCGACCCCGCGACGCCGCCGAGCCACTGGCCGGTGCCGTCGCTTGCGTGGGCGAACTGCTTCAGCTGCCGCTCAGGCCCTCCGACTGAGGCGGCCATGACCCAGTCCAGCGGCGACGGGCCGCCCTCGTGCAGCGTCCAGAGCGCCGTGGAGATCTTGGCGGCGACCGCGAGCTGCGGCTGTCCGTCGGCGAGATCCCAGTTGCAGGTCTTGCTCCCGGACTCGGGCTGGGGCAGGATCCGGTCTCGCTTGCCCGGCGACATGACGTGCACCTCGTTGCACGCCTTCTTGTTCGTGTTGAAGGTCAACCACGCGGCGACCTTGTTGTCCTGCGCGATCGCGACGATCGGCCCACCCGGGCTCTTGCGCAGGGTGTGGGCTGTGGGTCGGCCCGCGACCGCCGAGCCGGCGAGCACGAGAAGGCCAGCGGTGGCGAGCAGGAACCGCACGGCGGGACGGTAGCCGCACCCTGTTAGGACGTTGTCAACGCTGCTTGTTACCCTGCTGTTCTTGACGGAGCAAACAGCAGCGGAGCTGAACGCCGACGACGTCCAGCGGCTGCTGGAGCTCGATCGGAAGTTCGGTCGCGAGGGTCTCACCTTCGA
>DATFSG010000109.1:0-2903 GCA_035262765.1 Gaiellaceae bacterium
GCGTCGAAGATGTTGCTCTGGTTCAGCTTCGGGTTCTGGAAGATGGTGCGCGTCTCGTACTGGTAGAAGCCGACCGCGGCGAACACGAGCGCCATCGCGACGAGCTCGCCGTAGAGGATCCGGACCCGCGATGCGACCCACGGCAGGCGCGCGATCGAGATCGCGATGATCGTGAACGGCACGTAGAACGCAAGCAGGTCGATCGCCGCGCTGTGCACGTTGACGCTCCAGCCGACGGAGAGCCCGATCCAGATCAGGTACAGCGCGAGCGGCCACGACACGATGCCGAGCTCGCGCGTTCGCTCGTCACCGTCAACGAGTTGCCAGAGCAGGAGGCCCGCGGCCCCGAGCGCGACCGCGTACAGCGGCACCAGGAGCGAGTGGCCGATGAAGCCGATGCGGAACGGGATGAACGCGAGCGTCGCGAACGCGATCAGCCAGGGCTCACGACGGAAGAGCCACGCGAGCAGCGGGCCGATCACGATCACTCCCGCGGCGGCCGCCCCGAGCTCTGCCGCGTTCTTCGGCGCAAGCGAAACCGCGAGCAGAAGGGTTCCGACGGCGGCATAGCCGAGCCCGGCGATCCGGTTCCGGCGCGTGCGCGCGAGCAGCAGGACCGCGAGGCCGATGCACGCGATCGGGCCGGCGATCTCCGCGAGGCCGATCACTGGTGCACCCGCACGACGGCCGTCGTGCTCATTCCGGGCTGGCCCACGACGAGGCGATACGTCCCCGGAGTCGACGGCGCGTGGAGCCGCAGCACCCGCCCACGGTGCTCACCGTGCCGGTGGCCGAGCCGCCACGTGTAACGTCGCAGCGCCGTCTTGACGTTCACCCGGAACCGGCGGCCGCTGCCGACGGTGATCCGCTGCGGGGTGAGCTCGACGTACCGGACTTCCACCGTGACGTTCTTGCGTTTGGCGGCAGGTGTCTCGTTGCCGGCGAGGTCTCGCGCGCCGATCGAGAGAACGTACGTGCCCGCGGGAAGCGGCCGGCCGGCGAGCCGTCCCGTCCACTTGATCTTGGCCTGCGGCGCGCTCTTGTGGCCGAGGATGATCTGCCGGCCGTCGAGGTAGACGAGCGCGTGCGCCTGCTCGCTGAAGTCGTACTGGATCGCGACGGAACGGCCGGGAGCGGCCAGCAGCACGGGCTTGAGACCCTTCGCCGAGTTCACAGCCGGCGGCTGCGTGTCGACGGTGATCTTGTTCCGGAACTGGAACGTCCTGCGGCCGTTGAGCTGGACTGTCGGGTAGTAGACGCCGTCCGGCACCAGGGCTCCCGAGTCGGTGCGGCCGTCCCAGGTGAAGTGCTGCGGACTGTGGGCGCCTAGAAGGCGGTTGGTGGCTCTGGTCGCGACCGTGTGGTGGTCCGAGTCGACGATCGTTACCGTCACGCGGCTCGGGTGTCGGAGCCTGATCCCGATCCGCGCCACGTCCGTCGGGCAGTTGCAGACAGGCGAGAACACCGCAGGTCGAGGGCGATGCCCCGGTGGCGCGGGCGGCCCGGCCGAGACCTGCACCGCGAAGATGGGGCTCTTCTCCAGCTTCAGGTGCTCGGTGATCGCGAAGGCGCCAGCGGTGGCCACCAGCAGGCCCAGGAGCGTGACCGTCGTGAGAACCCGCTGCAAAGCCCGCCGATTCTACGGCGCGCTCGTTAACGAAGTTGAAGAGAGGTCAGGCGCGTTCGGGTGTGGCGCCGTGCGCTTCGCTCACCATCACCCGCACGGTGTAGACCGTGAGGACGACGACGAGGACGGCGAGGCCGCCGCCCAGCACCCAGTTCGCCTCGGGCACGTTGAGCAGCTTGAGCCCGCTGATGATGAGGATCCCGGCGAGCCCCCCGCGGATCGTCATGTCCGGGACCTTCACGGTGTACCGGCTCGAGATGAGGATTCCCGGCACCGAACCGAGCAGCAGCCAGGCAGTGGCGTGCAGGTCGACGTCGCCGATGACGAGGTGCGCCACGCCCGCGACCCAGAGGAGCGCGGCCGCATGAAAGATGTCCGTGCCGACGATCCGCGGCATCGTCAGCGGGTAGACGAGCACCATCATCAGCCCGAAGTAGGTGCCGCTGCCGACCGAGGTGATGCCGACGATGAAGCCGAAGACCGCCCCCGTGCCGAGCGCGATCAGCTTGTCGCGGCGCGTCATGATGAACGGCGCCTGGCTCGGCTGGGCTCCTCGCGTCACGAACGACTTGGCCAGGAAGCCGAGGCCCCCGAAGATCAGAGCCACACCGATCGCGTAGCCGAGAATCGTGTCCGCGTTGCTGACCGAGTCCTGGAACTGGTGCCAGATCACGACCCCGGCAAGCGCCATCGGCCCCGAGCCCGCGAACAGCCACAGCGCCAGGTGGCTGTGCACCGTGCCCAGCCGTCGGTGACGGATCGCACCGAACGACTTGAAGATCGCGCCGTGGAAGATGTCCGTGCCGACGGCGGTCGCCGGCTTGAAGCCGAAAACGATGATCAGGATCGGCGTCATGAGCGAGCCGCCGCCGACTCCCGTGAGGCCGACGATCAGGCCCAGCCCGAGCCCCGTCAGCGTGAACTGCCAGGTCATGACGCCGAGAGGACCATCCCGGCGCCGACGGTCTCGTTCGTCGCCTCGTCGATCAGCACGAACGCTCCCGTCAGACGGTTCTCGCCGTAGGGATCGACGCAGAGCGGCTCGGAGAGCCGGAGCCGCACGACGCCGATGTCGTTCAGCCCGAGCTGCTCGGGCGCTGGGACGTCCTCGATCGTGTGGACGTCGATGCGCGAGACGAGCTCGTCGGCGATCGCGCGCACCGAGCGAGTGGTCTGCTTCACGGCGAGTTTCGCGCGCGGCTCGAGCGGCTTCTCGCTCATCCAGCAGACGCGCGCCTCGAGCTCTCGCGCGACCGTGGGCGGATCGTTTGGATCG
>DATFSG010000110.1:0-8429 GCA_035262765.1 Gaiellaceae bacterium
ACGTCAACATGGGCCAGTCCTCGAACGACGTCTTCCCGTCGGCGGTACATCTCGCGGCGCTCGACGAGATCACGAATGACCTGCTGCCGGCGATGGATCGTCTCGCGTCCTCGCTCGGGGCCAAGGCGCAGGAGTTCGACGACGTCGTCAAGTCGGGACGCACGCACTGGATGGACGCCGTCCCGGTCACGCTCGGCCAGGAGTTTGCGGGTTATGCGGCCCAGGTGCGGCAAGGCATCGAGCGCGTAGGCGACACGCTGCCACGGCTCGGCCAGATCCCGCTCGGCGGCACCGCGACCGGCACCGGCCTCAACACGCATCCGGAGTTCGCGGCAAAGGTTCGCGAGCTGCTTGCTGGCGAGACCGGACTCGAGATCTTCGCGCCGGCGGATCCCTTCGAGGCGCAGGCGGCACGCGACGGGATCGTCGAGGCGTCGGGGGCGCTGAAGACCGTCGCCGTCTCGCTCACGAAGATCGCGAACGACGTCCGCTTCCTCGGTTCCGGCCCGCGAGCGGGGCTGGCCGAGATCGCCTTGCCGGAGCTCCAGAAAGGGAGCTCGATCATGCCGGGCAAGGTGAACCCGGTGATGCCGGAGGTCGTGACGCAGGTCGCGGCGCAGGTGATCGGCAACGACGCCGCGATCACGGTCGGCGGGATGCAGGGGCACTTCGAGCTCAACGTCTTCGTCCCGCTGCTCGCGCGCAACATCCTCGACTCCGTGAAGCTGCTCGCGAGCGCGTGCCGGCTCTTCGCCGAGAGGTGCGTCGACGGGATCGAGGCCAACCGCGAGAATTGCGAGCGCTATGCCGAGCTGACGCTGTCGGCGGCGACCGCGCTCAACCCGTACATCGGCTACGACCGCGTGACCGAGATCGTCAAAGAGACGGCTGCCTCTGGCCGCTCGCTGCGCGAGGTCGCGCGGGAGAAGGGCGTCGAGGAGTCCGTGCTGGACGAGGCGCTCGACTACCGCAAGATGGCGAAGCCGCACACCGACTAGCGCTCCCTTCTGCCAGCGGGGCGCGCCGGTTCTCGCTTGACGTGCCGCTGAACCGGGGTCAAACTCCGCAGGCGTGATTCGTTAGGGAGAGGGTAGGGGCTAGCTGCGTGGCGTTTTTGCTGCGCCGCTGCGCCGTCTCCGTATTCGAGTTGGAGGGGACCAAATGAGAAGAGTTGGTTTGACCCTGGCTCTTGCTGCGGCTGCGGCGATTCTTGTCGCAGCAGTGGGAGGAGCGGTCGCGATGGGCGGAGGCGGCGCGCAGCAGGGCCGCTTCGTCCAGATCGACCCGTCGCTCTACAAGAACGCCAAGTACGGCGCGGCGTCTTTGAGCAGCAAGCCGGTCACAGTCGTGGTTCAGTTGAGCGGGGCCCCGGTGGCCGTGCGCGACGTGGCTGCGAAGCACATCGGCCTGAAACTCAATCTGATCCAGAAGGCTCAGATTCGGCACCAGCTGCGCGTCAAGCAGAACGCGCTCCACGGTGCGCTGGCCAAGGCCGGCGCGAGGATCGAGGGCCAGATGCAGGACGCCTACAACGGCATCCAGGTCGTCGTTCCCCAGCGGAACATTCCGAAGCTCGCAGCGCTCCCGGGCGTGACCGCGATCCATGGGGTTGCTGCGTTGAAGCCCGCCAACATCCACGGCGTTCCGTTCATCGGCGCGCCGCAGGCGTGGCAGAACACCGGCGCCACCGGCGCGGGCGTGAAGGTCGGCATCATCGACACGGGTATCGACTACACACACGCCGACTTCGGCGGGCCCGGCACGGTGGCCGCGTGGAACTACGCGTTCGCCCACAGCACCGTCGATCCGGCCAGTGACCCGATCCTGGCGGCCGAGTTCGGCCCGTCGGCACCGAGGGTCAAGGGCGGCTACGACTTCGTTGGTAACGACTACAACGCGAACGTCGCGGGCTCGACCCCGCAGCCCGACCTCAACCCGCTCGACTGCAACAGCCACGGGACGCACACGGCCGGCACGCTCGCCGGCTCCGGCGTCACGAGCGGCGGGACCACGTACGCCGGGCCGTACAACGGGAGCATCAGCACGAACCCGAACGACTGGAACGTGTTCCCGGGTGTCGCGCCTCAGGCAAGCATCTACGAGTACCGCGTGTTCGGTTGCAGCGGGTCGAGCAACATCGTCGACCTCGCCATCAACCGTGCAGTCGCGGACGGAATGAGCGTGATCAGCATGTCGCTGGGCTCTGACCTCGGCGGCACGACCGACCCGACCTCCGTGGCCGCGCAGAACGCGGTCGACGACGGTGTCGCGGTCGTCGCCTCGGCCGGTAACGCGGGCCCGAGCGGCTACATGGTCGGCTCGCCGGCCACCTCGAACGGTGTGCTCGCCGTTGCGGCGATGGACGCCACGGTCCCGACCAACCCGGGCGGTCACTTCGCACTCAGCACGGGGGCGTCTCTCAATGCTCTCAATGCGAACGGCGCGACGTTCGCCGACGGGACGACCCTGCCCGTCGTCGTCGTCCACGACGCGAGCCAGACGGGCGGCGTCTCGCTGGGTTGCAGCGTGGCAGCGTTCCAGGCTGCCAACGTCGCCGGCAAGCTCGCCGTCGTCCAGCGCGGCACGTGCGCTCGCGTGGCGAAGGCGATCTACGGCCGTGATGCCGGCGCAGCCGCCGTCGCGATGATCAACACCTCGGCCGGCTATCCGCCGTTCGAGGGTGACATCACCAGCAATCCGGACACGGGCCAGTCCGTTCCGAAGGTGACGATCCCGTTCTTCGGGATCTCCGGCACGGTCTCGGGCACGGACGGCGCGGCACTGATCGCCGCCGACGGTGGGAGCGTGACGCTCACCAACAACACCATCGCCAACCCGGGCTACACGACGACGACGAGCTTCTCGTCGGGCGGCCCGCGGAATCCCGACTCGGCGCCGAAGCCGGACGTGATCGCTCCGGGCCTCAGCGTCATCTCGGCCGGCATGGGCACCGGTAACGGCACGCTCGTCGACTCCGGCACCTCGATGGCCTGCCCGATGACGGCCGGTATCGCGGCGCTCGTCAAGCAGGTTCATCCGGGCTGGAACGGCCTGAAGATCAAGGCTGCGATCATGAACACCGCCGACAGCTCGCTGAACGCCGGCTACAGCGTCCGCCTCGCAGGTGCGGGCGTCGTGCAGGCGCAGAAGGCGGTCAACTCGTCCGTCCTTGCGACGACGAGTGACGAGCTCGACTCGCTCGCGTTCGGGTACATCCCGGGCTCGGGCCTCTACCAGTCGCAGAAGTCGTTCACGCTGACGAACTACGGTTCGGGTGCGGCGACATACAACCTCAGCGTGGCGGTGAACGGAAGCCAGCGGGGTGCCGTCGTCAGCGTCTCGCCGAGCAGCGTGACCGTTCCTGCGGGTCAGTCGATGACCGTCAACGCCTCGCTGTCGATTCCGGCAGCGGCGTTCGCCGCTCTGCCGAGCGACGACACGGGCGTCATCGGCCCCGGCGGCGTCCTGACCGTCCGCGGCGACATCGTCGCGACGCCTGCCGCCGGCGACTCGGCCGACGACCAGACGCTGTCGGTTCCGTATCTCCTCGTCCCGCGCGGCCTCTCGAACGTGGTCGCCGGAACCCCGACGGGGTGGACGAAGACCGCGGCGTCGGGCACTCCTGCTTCGACGTTCGCGTCGACGCTGCCCATCACGAACAGCGGAATCCACAGCGGTACGGCCGACCTCTATGCGTGGGGCATCCACGACGGGAACGAGACCGGCGCACCGATGGACGTCCGTGATGTCGGTGTGCAGTCCTTCGACGTCCCGAACGACAAGCAGCTCGTCTTCCTGATCAACACCTATGGTCAGGCGACGAACCAGTCGGTTAACGAATACGACGTCCTGATCGACACGAACGGTGACGGTCAGCCGGACTACGTCGTGTTCGGGTTCGATCTCGGGGCTGTCGAGACCGGCGTGTTCAACGGGCAATACGCGTCGTTCACGGAGAACGTCTCGACGGGGCAGATCGTCGACGCGTTCCTCGCCGATGCCCCGATGAACGGCTCGACCATCGAGCTACCGACGATGGGAAGCGACCTCGGGCTCACCGGTGGCGGGTTCTCCTATTCGGTGAACGCGTTCTCGGAGGTCCCGGGCGGGATCGTCGACCAGACCGGAACGGGGTCCTTCAACCCGTTCAACCCGGCTGTCTCGAGCGGCGACTTCGCCGCCGTCCCGGCCGGCGGCTCTGCGTCGCTTCCGCTCATGGTCAACCGGGGACTGCAGTCGAGCACCAAGGCGCTCGGCTGGCTCGTCGCATCCGTCGATGATGCCAACGGTGCTGCGCAGGCGGACGAGGTTCCCGCGCCGCAGAACCTGAAGTAGTCCGCTCGAGCTAGAACAATCGGAGGGCCGTCCCATGGGGCGGCCCTCCTCGTTTGGCCGGTCAGGTTGACGGCGGCGAGATCCGCGACACGCGGGGCGCGTAGATCGCCACGCTTCCGTTAGAGCCCATCGCGCGGATGCGAAGCCCGCGCGGGATGCCCTCGACGTCGGGGAAATGGGCTACGAAGGTGCCGTCGTTCGCGGCGACCGCCCGCGCCGACAGCATTTGCGGCGGCACGTTCGCGATCACGGTGATCCGCTCACCCGCGCCGAAGCCCGAGCCGGAGACGGCCAGCGGGTCGGGCGTCACGTGGAGAGCCGGTTGCAATTCGTCAGTATGCGACCGCGCCGCGGCCCGTGGCGGCCGCGTGCTTCTGCTCGTCGGCGCGGTAGCTCGAGCGCACGAGCGGGCCCGAGAACACCGAGCCGAAGCCCAGCGCCTCGCCCTGCTCCCGGAACCAGCGGAACTCGTCGGGATGAACCCAGCGTTCGATCTGCGCGTGCTTCGCGCTCGGCTGGAGGTACTGGCCGATCGTGACGACGTCGACGCCGTTTGCCCTCAGGTCGCGCATCGTCTCGACCACCTCGTCGTTCGTCTCGCCGAGGCCGACGATGATCCCCGACTTCGTGAGCACGGGATAGTCGGCGATCTCCTTCGCCCTGCGCAGCAGCCAGAGCGCACCGTCGTAGCTCGCTTTGGCGCCGCGCATCCGGGCGTGCAGGCGCCGCACGGTCTCGATGTTGTGGTTGAAGACCTCGGGCCGCGCCGCGAGAACCGTCTGCAGCGCCTCCTCCTCGACGCCGAGGAAGTCGGGCGTCAGCACCTCGATCGAGGCCTCGGGCAGCTTGGCCTTCAGCGCCCGGATCGTCGCCGCGTAGTGGCCGGCCCCGCGGTCGGGGACGTCGTCGCGATCGACCGAGGTGACGACGACGTGCTTCAACTGCATCTGCGCGGCGGCCTGTGCGAGCCGCAGCGGCTCGAGCGGGTCCGGCGGCGACTCGGGCTTCCCCGAGTGGACGTAGCAGTAGCGGCACGCGCGCGTGCAGGTGTCGCCGAGGATCTGGAACGTCGCCGTGCCGCGGCCCCAGCACTCGGAGATGTTCGGGCAGCGCGCCTCCTCGCAGATCGTGTGCAGCGAGAGGCCGTGCACGAGCCTCTGGACGTCGAAGTACGAGCCGTCGTTCGACGGCGCGCGCACCTTCATCCACTCGGGCCGGCGAGGCCTCTCGGCGACGGGAAGCGATGACTCCATGGGCTCGTTCCAGTCTAGGTGGCGTAGGGGTCCGCAGCGTTGCTAGCCTGAAACGGACTAAGTAGTCCGTTTACCAGATCGTAAGGAGTCGAATGAGCCGCCGTTCCACGAATCCCTGGGTCGTACTCGTAATCATCTGTCTCGCGCAGTTCATGGTCGTCCTCGATGCGACGATCGTGAACGTCGCGCTCCCCCACATCCAGAGCTCCCTCGGCTTCAACGAGGCCAGCCTGCAGTGGGTGATCAACGCGTACACGCTCGTCTTCGCCGGCTTCCTCTTGCTCGGTGGACGCGCGGGCGACCTGCTGGGACGGAAGCGGCTCTTCCTCATCGGTCTTGTGGTCTTTACCGCAGCGTCGTTCCTGAACGGGATCTCCTCGACTCCGGGGATGCTGATCGGGTTCCGGGCGCTCCAGGGCTTCGGTGCGGCACTCATCTCTCCGGCGGCGCTCTCGATCATCTCGACCACCTTTGACGAGGGGAAGGAGCGCGCGAGGGCGCTGGCGGTCTGGGCGGCAATCGCAATCGGCGGCTCGGCCGTCGGTCTCGTGCTCGGCGGTGCGCTGACGCAGTACTTCTCCTGGAACTGGATCTTCTTCGTCAACGTCCCGGTCGGGATCCTCGCCTTCCTCGCAGCGCTACGGCTCGTGCCGGAGTCGAAGGACGAGCACGTGCACAAGGGTTACGACCTGGCGGGTGCCGTCTCGGTGACCGGCGGCCTGATGCTGCTCGTGTACGGGCTCGTCAACTCGGCGCAGCACGGCTGGGGCTCCACGTGGACGATCGTCTCGTTCGTCGCTGCTGCGCTCCTGCTCGCCGCATTCGTTCTGATCGAGCAGCGCTCGGCGGAGCCGCTCGTCCGGCTCTCGATCTTCCGGGTCCGGTCGCTCACGACGGCGAACCTGTCGATGTTCCTCGCCTTCTCCGGGATGTTCGCGATGTTCTACTTCAACACGCAGTACATCCAGCACGCGCTCGGCTTCGGCCCGCTGAAGGCCGGCGTCGCGTTCCTGCCCTTCACGGCCGGGATCATGATCTCGGCGGGGGTCGCGTCCGCGCTCGCGCCGAAGATCGGCGTCCGCCCGGTCACCGCCACCGGCATGGTGCTGACCATCCTCGGCCTGATCCTGTTCGCCCGGATGCCCGTGAACGGGACCTACGCAGCCGACGTCCTGCCGGGCATGATCCTGGCTTCCCTCGGGATGGGCGCGATCTTCATGCCGTTGACGCTCGTGGCGACGACGGGCCTGAAGAACGAGGATCAGGGGCTCGCGTCCGGGCTCTTCAACACCTCGCAGCAGGTCGGCGGCGCACTCGGGCTGGCGGTTCTCTCCACGATTGCGGTCAACCACACGACTTCGGCGGCGCTCAAGGCGGGCCCGGACGACCCGAGCTCGCTGCCGTCGATCGTGCACGGCTGGCAGTGGGCCTTCGGCGGTGCGGCCGTCCTCGTCACTCTGAGCCTCATCGTCTTCGTCGCGCTCCTGCGCAAGCGGGACGTGGCGCGGATCGAGGCCGAAGCCAGGACCGACGACCAGCCGGTGTTCGCCAGCTGATGACCGAGCTGCGCGCCGACGCGCGGCGAAATCGCGAACTGGTGCTCGACGCGGCGGAGCAGGTCTTCGGCGCGTCGGGCCCCAACGCGAGCATCGACGAGATCGCCCGGCTCGCGGGAGTCGGCCACGGGACGGTGCTCCGGCGCTTCCCGACCAAGGACGATCTGATGTACGCAGTCATCGAGCGCCACGTCGCGCAGATGTGCGAGCTCGCGGAGGAGGCACTGGACGAGGCCGACCCCGGAGAGGCGTTCTTCGAGTTCGTGTGGCGGATCGCGGAGCTCAACATGAGCACGCCCGGCCTGCACGGCTGCATCGTCCATTGCGGGGACAAGCCCGGCGCGGAGGAGCTCGAGAGGCTCGCCGATCGTGTCGTCTCGCGTGCCCAGCGCGCCGGCGCGGTGCGGCGCGACGTCAAGGCCGAGGACGTCCGGCTCCTCGTGCGTGGCGCGCTCATGAATGCACCCGATGGACAGTGGCGTCGCCACCTCGCGGTCGTGCTCGACGGCCTGCGCGCCTAGAGTCTCGCCATGAGCTGGTACGTCCGGAGTGTCCGCGACATGAGGTGGTGGGATGTCGGGCCGCGTGGCTTCGTGGCCGAGCTCGTGGATGACGACAAGCCGCAGATCGGCGTCAACCTCTTCGTGCTCGAGCCGGGCAACCCGATGTCGATGTACCACTGGGAGGCCGACCAGGAGGGCTTCCTCGTCCTGGCGGGCGAGGCGTTGTTGATCGTCGAGGACGAGGAGCGGACGCTGCGGCCGTGGGACTACTTCCACTGCCCGCCGAACGTCCCTCACACGATCGTCGGCGCCGGCGACGGGCCCTGCGCGATCCTCGCCCTCGGAGCGAGGGACGACCAGGACGGCGCTGACTGGGGCGGCTACCCGTACTCCGAGGTCGCGATGAAGCACGACGCGAGCGCCGAGGAGGCTACGACTGAGCCCAAGGTCGCCTACGCGCGTTTTCCTGCCGGGAAGGACGGCGAGTTCCGCGAGGACTGGCTGACCTAGGCGAGCTGTGCGTGGATGGGCTGGGCCCAGAGCCCGGCGCCGTCCCCCGCTGGCAGCTCCTCGAGCTCGAGCCCGAAGACGTCCTCGAGAGCGGCGACGGCGTGCGGCCGCACCTCGTCGAGGGTCACCGGCCGGTCGAGCTCACGCGCGATAGTGGTGAACATCGCGTCCTCGAGCCCGCAGGCCGTGATCCAGTCGGTGAAGGGCGCGGGATCGAGGTCGACGTTGAGCGCGTAACCGTGCGTCGTCACCCAGCGCGAGACGTGCACGCC
>DATFSG010000111.1:0-8131 GCA_035262765.1 Gaiellaceae bacterium
TGCCACAGCCTGCTCGGCTCCGCGCGCGACCTGGTTGGGAACTAAGGCCCGGGATCGGGCCAGCTAGAGGCCACGAGGGCGGGCCGCCCCGAAAAGGCGGCCCGCCTCAGCCTTGACGAAGCCCATGCGCTCGTACATCGCCTCGAGCGTGGGCTCGCTCGCCCGCCGTGCTTTCTCGGCGCCCACTGCGAGCAGCCGCTGGAGCTCTCGCTCGTCGGACCGGAGGTCGCGGTACTTCTCTTGGATCGGCGCGAGGAGCGTGACGACGGCCTCGCCGACCGCCTCCTTGAAGTCTCCGTAACCGCTGCCGTCGAAGCGCTTCTCGAGCTCGGCCACCGGCTCGCCGGTCGAGACCGACATGATCTCGAGCAGGTTCGAGATCCCGGCCTTCTGCTCTGGGTCGTGCCGGATCTCCTTCTCCGAGTCGGTGACGGCGCTCTTGAACTTCTTCCGGATCTCGTCGGGCGGGTCGATCATCCGCACGACACCCTGTGGCGCACCGCGCGTCGTCGACATCAGCCGCTCGGGCTCCTGCAGGTTCCGGATGCGCGCGCCCTCATCCGGGTACACGCCGCGCGGGATCGTGAACGTGTCCTCGCCGAACCGGAAGTTGAAGCGCTCCGCGACGTCGCGCGTCAGCTCGAGATGTTGCTTCTGGTCGTCACCGATCGGGACGATTTCGGCCTGGTAGAGCAGGATGTCTCCGGCCATCAGTACCGGGTAGGTGAAGAGGCCGGCCGAGACGAAGTCCTGGCCCTCGGACTTTTCCTTGAACTGGGTCATGCGACGCAGCTCGCCGAAGCTCGTGACCGCGCTGAGCAGCCACGCCGCCTCCGCGTGCGCTGTGACGTGGCTCTGGCAGAAGACGGTCGAGCGATCGGGATCGAGACCGGTCGCGAAGAGCATCGCGGCGCCCTGGAGCGTGAATTCCCGTAGCTCGGCAGGTTGGAACTCCGTCGTGATGGAGTGGAGGTCGACGATGCAGAAGAACGCATCGCCCGTCTCCTGCGTCGCCGCGTATTGGCGATAGCCGCCCGAGTAGTTCCCGAACGTCTTCTCGCCAGAGGCGCGGATGCCGGAGAAGACGCGCGGCTTGGCAGGGTCGGTTGCGGGGGCGACGTCGGTCATCGGAAGAAGGATTCTGCCTAAGCTGTTCCGATGGCTGTCACGGGCGCACCGGAACTGCTGATCGTGATGGGCGCAAGCGCCACGCAGGACCAGGTGGACGAGGTCGTGGCGCGGCTCGACGAGGCCGGCTGCTCGGCGCTCGTCACGCCCGGGCGCGAGGCGACGGTGATCGGCGCGATCGGCGAGCGCGAGCTCCTCGCCACGCTGCCGCTCGAGGGCTTTGCCGGCGTCGAGCAGGTGCTGCCGATCCTCAAGCCGTACAAGCTCGTCTCGCGTGAGCTGTCCCCGGATCCGACGGTGATCGAGGCGCTCGGACGCCGCATCGGGGACGGCTACTTCGGCTTCATCGCCGGCCCGTGCACGGTGGAGACGCGGGCGCAGACGCTCGAGACGGCGCGTGTCGTCGCCGCGGAGGGCGTGACGATGCTGCGCGGCGGCGCCTTCAAGCCGCGCACCTCGCCGTACGCCTTCCAGGGGCTCGGCGACGAGGCGCTCGAGATCCTCAAGGAGGCCCGCGACGAGACCGGCCTGCCGCTCGTCACGGAGCTGATGGATCCGCGCCATGTCGAGCAGGTCGTCGAGGCCGCCGACGTGATCCAGATCGGCGCCCGCAACATGTCGAACTTCTCGCTCCTGTCCGAGGTCGGCCGCGCGCCCAAGCCCGTCCTGCTCAAGCGCGGGCTCTCCTCCACGGTCGAGGACCTGCTGATGGCAGCGGAGTACATCGTCAAGGAGGGCAACTCCGAGGTCATCCTCTGCGAGCGCGGGATCAAGACATTCGAGACGGCGACCCGGTTCACGCTCGACATCGGCGCGATCCCCGTCCTCAAGCAGGAGACGCACCTGCCCGTGATCGTCGATCCCTCGCACCCAGCGGGTCGGCGCGACCTCGTGCTGCCGCTCGCGCGGGCGGCCGTCGCGGCGGGCTCCGACGGGATCATCGTCGAGGTGCACCCGCGGCCCGAGGAGGCGCTGTGCGACGCGGCGCAGCAGATCCCGACCTCCGAGTTCGGCGACTTCGCCGACGAGATCCGCGCGCTCGCGTCCCTCATGGGCCGCACGATCGGCTGACGTGCGGGTAGAACCCGCCGCTTCACTCGTCGGGCATGTCGTCGTGCCCGGGGACAAGTCGATCTCGCACCGCGCTGTCCTGATCGGCGCGCTCGCCGAGGGAGCGACGCGCGTGCACGGCTTCGGCCGCTCGGGCGACACGCAGGCGACGGTCGACGCGATGCGCGGGCTCGGCGCCGCTGTCGAGGACGTCGCTGACGACGAGCTCGTCATCCAGGGCGTCGGCCTGCGCAGGCTAAAGGCAGGCTCGGTCGACTGCCGCAACGCGGGGACGCTCATGCGCCTGCTGACGGGCGTGGTCGCCGGCCAGGAGGGCGAGTTCACGCTCAGCGGGGACGAGTCGCTGACCCCGCGGCCGATGGAGCGGGTCGCGGCGCCGTTGCGCCGGATGGGAGCCGACGTGGAGACGACGGACGGCCATGCGCCGCTTGTCGTCAGCGGCTCGGATGCCTTGCGCGGGATCGAGATCGAGCCGGAGGTCGCGAGCGCCCAGGTGAAGTCCGCGATCCTCCTCGCCGGCCTCAACGCGAACGGTGCGACGACGGTCATCGAGCGGATCCCGACGCGCGACCACACCGAGCGCATGCTGCAGGCCGCCGGCGCGCGGGTGCGCGTCACGGCGTCGTCGGTGACGGTCGAGCCCGCGGGCGCTCTACGGCTCGAGGAGGTCGTCGTCCCGGGCGACTTCTCCTCGGCCGCGCCGCTGCTGGTTGCAGCTGCGCTCGTTCCGGGCAGCGATCTCACCATCCACGATCTCGGCGTCAACCCACGGCGCACGGGGCTGCTCGACGTGCTCGAGCGGATGGGCGCGCGCGTCTCAGTCTTCGAGCGGCGCCGCGCCGGTGGGGAGCCGCTCGCGTCGGTGCAGGTGCAGCCGGGAGAGCTCGTGGCGACGGAGATCGGAGCCGCCGAGGTGCCGGCGCTTGTCGACGAGCTGCCGCTCGTGGCGCTTCTCGCCTCGCATGCGCGCGGCGAGACCCGCGTGTCCGGCGCGGCTGAGCTGCGCGTGAAGGAGTCCGACCGCATCGAGGCGGTCACCGACGGCCTGCGCCCGCTCGGGGCCCGGATCCACTCGCAGCCCGACGGCTGGACGGTCACCGGCGTTCCCGCGCGGCTGCGCGGTGGACGCGTCGACGCGCGCGGCGATCACCGGATCGCGATGCTCGGCGCCGTCGCCGGCCTCGCCTCGCGTGAGGGTGTCGCGATCGAGGGCGCCGACACTGCCGCTATAAGCTTCCCCGGCTTTTACGAGCTTCTGGAGTCGGTGACGAGGCGATAGAGATGGTGGTGGCAATCGACGGGCCCGCAGGCGCGGGCAAGAGCACGGTGGCGCGGGCGCTAGCGGAGCGCCTCGGCTTCCGCTACCTCGACACGGGCGCGATGTACCGGGCGCTCACCTGGCTGGCGATGCAGCGTCGGCTCGATCTCAGCGACGCCGACGGCCTGGCGCAGCTCGCGCGCGAGCAGCCCGTCCTGTTCGCCGCGGGCGACCGGGTCTGGATCGGCGGCACCGACGTCACGTCCTCGATCCGCGAGACCCGCGTCGACCGGATGGTCCCGGTCGTCGCGCGCCATCCGGGAGTGCGCGAGGTGATGCGGGACAGGCAGCGCGAGCTCGGGCGCGAAGGCGACGTCGTGATCGAGGGCCGCGACATCGGCACGGTCGTGGCGCCGGACGCTGAGGTCAAGGTCTACCTCGTCGCCGACCGCGACGTGCGCGCCAAGCGCCGAACAGCGGATCGTCCCGGCATCGGCGCCGACGCGCTCGCCACCGACTTGAAGAAGCGCGACGCGAAGGACGCCGAGCGGATGCAGCCGGCGCCGGACGCGATCGAGATCGACACCACGAGCCTCGAAGTCGACGATGTCGTCGACCGGATCGAGTCGCTCGTCCGCGAACGCTCCGTGGCGTGAAGTCCGAGGACGTCGTCTGGTTCTTCGGCCGTCCGATTCTCGGCGGCTCGGCTGCGCTCGCCACCAGGCTTCGCTCCTACGGCACGGAACGGATCCCGCAGAGCGGCGGGCTCGTCATCGCCATCAACCACTTCAACTGGATCGACATCCCGTGCATCGGCTGGGTCTGCAAGCGCAACATCTATTTCCTCGCCAAGGTCGAGGCGCACGACGCGCTGGGCCTCGGGCAGCTGATCCGCGGCTTCGGCACGATCTCGGTGCGACGCGGCGAGTCGGACCGCGACGCCGTGCGGCGGATGCGCGAGGTCGTTCGCGACGGCAACGTGCTTGGTGTCTTCGTCGAGGGGACGCGGCAGCGGAGCGGCGTTCCGGGCCACGTCCAGCCCGGCGCGGCGATGGCGGCCATCCAGGGTGACGTGCCGGTGATCTGCGCCGCCATTCACGGTTCCCAGGACTGGAAGACCGTCAACTTCGCGCCGGTCTCCATCGCCTGGGGCGAGCCGATGCGCTTCGACGGCCTCCCCCGCGGAGCCAAGGGCTATCGCGAGGCGTCGGCGCAGATCGAGGCGGAGCTGAACCGTCTCTGGGCCTGGCTGCGCGATCTGCACGAGGCGGGCCGGCCGCGCCACGCCGTCCCGCCGACGCGCGAAGACGCCGCGCCGGTCACGCTTCCGTCGTGACCGACATCGGCGACATCGACGCGGGCGAGTTGCCCGCGCCGCCGCCGCCCCCGCTCATCGGCGCGGTGGCGATCGTCGGCTTCCCCAACGTCGGCAAGTCGACGCTCGTCAACCGGCTGACCGAGACGCGCGCCGCAGTCGTGCACGAGATGCCGGGCGTGACGCGCGACCGCAAGGAGCTCGTCTGCGAGTGGACGGGCAAGCGCTTCGTGCTGGTGGACACGGGCGGCGTCGACATCGCCGACCAGACGCCGATGACGCGGGCGATCGCGCAGCAGGCGCGCGAGGCGGTGGGGGAGGCAGACCTAGTGCTCTTCGTCGTCGACGCGCGGGCCGGGGTCTCGCCGGGAGACGAGGAGGTGGCCCAGATCCTGCGCGAGTCGCACAAGCCGGTGCTCGTGCTCGCGAATAAGATCGACGATCCGAGCCAGGAGCCGTTCGCGCTCGAGCTGCACCGGCTGGGGCTCGGTGACCCGATCCCGATCTCGGGTCTGCACGGCACCGGCAGCGGCGACCTGCTCGACCGCATCGTCGGCGAGCTCGAGCGGCTCGCACCGGCCGGACGGCCTTCGCTGCCCGACGACGCGATTCGCGTCGCGATCCTCGGCCGGCCGAACGTCGGCAAGTCGAGCCTCGTCAACGCGCTCCTCGGCCGCGAGCGGCTGATCGTGAGCGAGATCCCCGGCACGACCCGCGACGCGGTCGACACCGTGCTCGAGCGCGGCGACCGCACCTTCGTCCTGATCGACACCGCCGGGATCCGGCGCAAGCGGCGGCACAGGCAGGGGGTCGAGTACTACTCCGAGCTCCGCGCGCTCGAGGCCGCCGAGCGTGCCGATGTCGCGCTCGTCCTGATCGATTCGTCGGAAGGGATCGTCGAGCAGGACATCTCGGTCGCCGACGTCGCCCGGCACGCCGACTGCTCGACGCTCGTCGTCCTGGCGAAGTGGGACGAGACGGCGATCGACGTGGAGGACGTCCGAGGGCAGCTGCGTCGCCGCCTGCGTCAGCGGCCGCCGTTCGTCGCGATCTCGTCGCACACCGGGCGCGGGCTGGAGCGGCTGCTCGACGGCGTCGTCGAGCTCTTCGACCGGCACGTTTCGCGTGTTCCCACGCCTGAGCTCAACCGCGCGTTCGCCGAGTTGCGCGAGGCACGGCAGCCGCCGAGCGGGCCGCGCGGTCGCAGGCTCAACCTCCTCTACGGCGCCCAGATCCGGGTGCGCCCGCCGCGCTTTCGCGTCTTCGTCAACGACCCGGGCCTCGTCACGCGCGACTACGGCTACTGGGTCGAGAACCGGCTGCGCGAGCGCTTCGGCCTCGACGGCGTGCCGGTCTCGATCGACTTCGTGAAACGATCCTGACCGATGCGGTTCTTGGTGGTCGGCGCGGGATCCTGGGGGACGGCGTTCGCGCGCGTCCTGCTCGAGCGCGGCCACGAGGTCGTCCTCGCCTGCCGCACTCGCGAGCAGGCCGCGGCGATCGCGGCCGGCGGCTGGAACCCGCACTACCTGCAGAGCGTCGACCTCCGCGGGGCCGAGGCGATCTCGCTGTTGGACGCGCCGGCCGACGTCGACGTCGCGGCGGTCGCCGTGCCGAGCAAGGCCTTCGCGGCGGTGGTCGAAGCGCTGCCGGGCGACGCGCCGATCCTGAGCCTCGTCAAGGGTCTGGATCCGGAGACCGGCGAGCGGCTTTCCACGCGCGTCCGCGGTCGTTCCGTCGCCGTCCTGTCCGGTCCGAACATCGCGGAGGAGATCGCGGCCGGCCTGCCGACGGCGGCGGTGATCGCGAGCGAGGACGGCTTTCTCGCGGGCCAGCTCCAGCACGCACTCAACTCGGGCCTCTTCCGCGCGTACGTCAACCCGGACCTCGTCGGGGTCGAGTTGTGCGCGGCGGCGAAGAACGTGATCGCGCTCGCGGCCGGCGCGGTCGACGGGCTGAGGCTTGGTGACAACGCCAAGGCCTCGCTCATCTCCCGTGGCCTGGCCGAGATGACGCGGCTCGGGGAGGCGGCCGGCGCGAGGCCCGAGACGTTCGCCGGCCTCGCCGGCATCGGCGACCTCGTCGTCAGTTGCTGCAGCTCGAAGACCCGCAACCGCCAGGCGGGGGCATTGATCGCGCAAGGCCTGACGGCAGAGCAGGCGGTCGCCGAGATCGGCCAAACCGTGGAAGGCTTGACGACGGCCCCGATCCTGCGCGACCTGTCCCACCGGCTCGGCGTCGAGCTGCCGGTCACGGAAGGCGTCTGCTCGGTTCTGTCCGGCCAGAGCATCACAGAGCTCGCCGCGGGCCTGATGGGACGCGCGCCAACCGAGGAGTAGACCGGCGTCGGCGGCACGCTTGTCCGCTAGCCTCAGGCGCATGCCAACCCGTTCCTTTTCCTTCACGTCCGAGTCGGTCACCGAGGGTCATCCGGACAAGATGGCCGACCAGATCTCCGACTCCGTGCTCGACGCCGTCCTCGCCGACGATCCCGAGGGACGCGTCGCGTGCGAGACGCTGATCACGACCGGGCTCGTGGTCGTGGCCGGCGAGATCACGACCGAGACCTACGTCGACATCCCGCGCCTCGTGCGCGACCGCATCCGCGAGATCGGCTACACGCGCGCGAAGTTCGGCTTCGACGCCGAGACGGCCGGCGTGGTCGTCGCGCTCGACGAGCAGTCGCCCGACATCGCCCAGGGCGTGAACGCCTCGTATGAAAACCAGCACGGCGGCGACGACGAGCTGGACAGGGTCGGCGCGGGCGACCAGGGAATGATGTTCGGCTACGCGTCCAGTGAGACGGACGAGCTGATGCCGCTGCCGATCATGCTCGCGCACCGGTTGGCGCGGCGGCTCGCGGAGGTGCGCAAGGCCGACGTCCTCCCGTACCTGCGCCCCGACGGCAAGACCCAGGTCACCGTCCGCTACGAGACCGACGAGCACGGTCGCCAGAAGCCGGTCGAGATCGAGCGCGTGCTCGTCTCGACGCAGCACCGCGACGGGCTCGATGTCGACACGCTGCTCAAGCCCGACCTGGTCGAGCACGTGATCGAGCCGATCCTCCCGAAGGATCTCTACGATCCGCGTCGCCTGAACGACCGCGACTTCGTCTACTGCAACCCGACCGGGAAGTTCGTGATCGGCGGCCCAATGGGCGACTCGGGCCTGACCGGGCGCAAGATCATCGTGGACACCTATGGCGGCGCCGCGCCGCACGGCGGCGGTGCGTTCTCGGGGAAGGACCCGACCAAGGTCGACCGCTCGGCGGCCTACGCGGCGCGGTGGGTGGCGAAGAACATCGTGGCCGCGGGTCTCGCGGACCGGTGCCAGCTCCAGGTCGCGTACGCGATCGGCGT
>DATFSG010000112.1:0-12080 GCA_035262765.1 Gaiellaceae bacterium
ACGAAGAAGGAGCTGTTCAAGGCGACCGTCTCACGGTGCTTCCGCGAGACGCTCGAGATGTTCCAGCGCGCGGCCGAGGGAAAGCGCGGCGAGGAGGCGCTTCACGCCATCGCTAGTGCGTATATGGCTCAGCTGGAAACGGATCGGACCTGGCTGCGGGGGCAGATGCAGTCCTACGCCGCCTCGGACGATCCGGAGATCCGGGCCGTAGTGCGGGCCGGCTACGGCGATCTCGTCGCCTACGTCCGCCGCGTCTCGGGTGCCGACTGGCCGACCGTCTGGGGCTTCTTCGCCGGCGGCATGCTCCTCAACGTCCTCGCCTCGATGCACGTCGACGACGAGCCCGATCAGTGGATGACCGAGCTCCTTTCCGGCGGCGGCAAGGAACTCTGACCCTCTCTTTTTTCCGTTTGGAGGAAGTGATGACTCACACACAAAAGCGCTCGATGATCTGGACGATGGCGATCACCTCGGTGGCGCTCTTCATGGTCAGCCTCGACAACCTCGTCGTCACGACGGCGCTGCCCGTGATCCGCCACAACCTCCACGCGACGATCTCGCAGCTCGAGTGGACGGTCAACGCGTACACGCTCACCTTCGCCGTGCTGCTCCTCACGGGCGCGGCGCTCGGCGACCGCTTCGGCCGTCGCCGGATGTTCACGCTCGGGCTGCTCCTCTTCACCGGAGCGTCCGCGGCGGCGGCGCTCTCGGGCAGCGCCGACGCGCTCGACATCGCCCGTGCGATTCAGGGAGTCGGCGCCGCGATCGTCACCCCACTCACGCTGACGATACTGTCGGCAGCGGTGCCCCGCGAGCGGCGCGGGTTGGCGCTCGGGATCTGGGGCGGCATCGGCGGCCTCGCGATCGCGCTTGGCCCGCTCGTCGGCGGCGCGATCGTCAACGGCGTCTCGTGGCACTGGATCTTCTGGCTCAACGTGCCGATCGGCCTCGTCCTCGCTCCGCTCGCCTATACGCGGCTCGAGGAGACGCGCGGGCCGGACGCGAGTCTCGACCTTCCGGGACTCGGCCTCGCGAGCGTCGGTCTGCTCGGCATCGTCTGGGGCCTCGTGCGCGGCAACGCGCACGGGTGGACGAGCGCCGGAGTCGTCCTCCCGATGATCGCCGGTGCGCTGCTCGTCGCGGGCTTCGTCGCCTGGGAGCGGCGCGCGCCTGCGCCGATGCTGCCGCTTCAGTTCTTCCGCGAGCGGACCTTCGCGCTGACGAACGTCGCCTCGTTCCTCATGTTCTTCGGGATGTTCGGCTCGATCTTCCTGCTCGCGCAGTTCTTCCAGACCGTGCAGCACATGTCGCCGCTCGCCGCGGGCCTCCGGATCCTGCCGTGGACGGCCATGCCGATCTTCATCGCGCCGATCGCGGGTGCGCTGTCCGACCGGATCGGCGGCAACAGGCTGATGACGGCCGGGCTCACGCTGCAGGCCGGCGGGCTGATGTGGCTCGCGGCGCTGCAGTCGCCGACGGTGCCGTACTCCGATCTCGTCCTGCCGTTCGCCGTCTCCGGCGCCGGAATGGCGCTCTTCTTCGCTCCCGTGGCGAACGTCGTGCTCAGCTCGGTCGCGCCGCAGTACGAGGGCAAGGCGTCGGGCGCCACGAACGCGATCCGCGAACTGGGCGGCGTGTTCGGCGTCGCCGTGCTGGCTACGGTCTTCGCCCAAGAGGGTGGGTACCGGACCGCCGAGACCTTCACGAACGGAACGTCGACTGCGGTCTGGATCGGCGGAGCGGTCGTCGCGCTCGGCGCCGTCGCAGCCGGACTGATCCGCCACACGCCGGTGCGGGTTGCAGAGGTCCCGGCCGAGGAGCCCGTGCTCGCCGAAGCTGCTTGATCCTCAACGCCCGACCTGCGCGAGGTACTCCTCGAGGTTGCGCGGGTCGGGCGTCAACCGTCTCCGCACCGGCGGTTCGCCGGTCACCGGCTGGTAGCCGGCGAACTCGGAGTCGAGCACGCCCTCGCCGCCGGTCAGGCCCGGGAGCTGGCGGCGCAGCTCCTGGACTTGCGTCGCCGGCATGGTCGCTTCCAGCACGGAGAGCTCGCCGCGCGCCAAGGGCGTGGCGGCTCCGGCGCCGAGGCGGCCGAGGGCGGCGAGCATCACACCGATCGCCTCGGTTGGTACCTCGGCGGCGACCCGGAAGACCGGCTCGCACACCGCCGAGCCGCCCTGCTCGAGCGCCTGCATGAGGACGAGCGGCACGAGCCGCTTCATGTCGCGCGCGGTGGGCATCGAGCCGCGGCGGGAGGGCGGCCCGTCGGCGAGGCTGTACGCGATCTCCGTCACAGTCACGACGCAGTCAGTGACGCGCCAGCCGAAGAGGCCCTCGACCAGCGCATGCCGCACGTACTCGTCCATGTGCTCCATGAAGGCGGGGAACGTCTTGAACGTGTAGAGGGGTGCGTCGCGCGGGTCGAGACCCGGAGCTGCGAGCACCTCGATTCCCGAACCCTCGGCCGCCGGCTCGATGCGCAGGCCGAGGTCGGCGTGGAACGGGTTGGTGGGCGTGTTGAGGATCTCGACCGCCTCGCCGGTCCCCGTCGGGCGCTCGATGCAGATCGTCGTGACCTCGCGGAACGCGACCTCGACATCGAACTCGTCCGCGAGCGTCGCCTCGATCACCTCCCGCTGCACCTCGCCGTAGAGCGAGACCGAGATCTCGCCGCGGGTGTCGTCCTGCCGGACGTCGATCAGCGGGTCCTGCTCCGCGAGCTGCGCCAGGGCGACGCGTAGCCGCTGGCCGTCCGCGGGATCGGCGGGCTCGACGACCGATTCGAACGTCGGCGGGGCGAAGTGGTGCTCGGTTTCGCGGTGCGGCTCGCCCAGCCAGTCGCCGATCTGAATCTCCGCCAGGCCCCAGAGTCGCGCGATCTCGCCTGCGTGCACCGCGTCCCGCTGCACCGCGTCGCCGTCGGCGAAGACGCGGACCGCGGTGACTTTGCCGGCGTCGAGGCGATCGCGCACGGCCACCGTCCCGGAGAAGACCCGCGTGTACGCGATCCGGTGACCCTCGGGGTCGCGCTCGATCTTGAAGACCTGGGCCGAGAGCGGCCCGTCGTCGTCCCCCACCTGCGCGGGAAGCAGGTGCGCGATGCCCGCCATCACCTCGTCCACGCCGGCCCCCGTCAGCGCCGAGCCGAAGAAGACGGGATGCAGTTCGCCCGCTCGTGCCCGCTCGGCGAGGTCGCCGTCGGCGGGGCCGAACTGCGCGAACGAGGCGGTCCGGGTGCCGAGCCCGTCGGCCGAGCCCATCGGCACCACGTCCGGTGTCAGGCGCTGCTCGATCTCGTCGAGCACGCGTTCGGGGTCCGCGCCGACGCGGTCGATCTTGTTCACGAACAGCAACGTTGGTACCGCGAGCCGCTGCAGCGCGCGCATCAGGATCCGCGTCTGCGGCTGCACGCCTTCCACGGCCGAGATCACGAGCACACAGCCGTCCAGCACGCTGAGCACCCGCTCCACCTCGGCGATGAAGTCCGGGTGGCCGGGGGTGTCGATCAGGTTCACCGTCACGCCGTCGACCGGGAACGAGACGACGGCCGACTTGATCGTGATGCCGCGCTGCTGCTCGAGCGCGAGCGAGTCGGTCCGCGTCGTCCCCTTGTCGACGCTGCCGACGTCGTCGATCACGCCGGCGGCGTACAGGAGCCGTTCGGTGAGAGTTGTCTTACCGGCGTCTACATGCGCCAGGATTCCCAAGTTCAGCACTCTGCGAAGCACGCGTCCATACCTCCAAGGTGGTCATTCCGGCCTCCTGAATGGCAATGAACGTCGTGCGCACGCCGCCTCCTTCGGGTCGCTCCCAGTGGCGCTTGCGGGAGAGAGAATACTCGGCGCGATGCCGATCTTCCAGCCCGAACTCGAGACGCTGCCGCGGCCGGAGCTCGAGCGGCTGCAGCGTGACCGCCTGCGCGAGAGGTTCGGCGTCGAGCTCGAGGCGCTGGCGGAGCAGCCGTTCCGGGTCAAGTCGGACCTGCGGGACGCCTATCCGTTCGGGCTCCTGCAGGTGCCGCTGGAGGAGTGCGTCCGGATCCATGCCTCGTCGGGCACGCGCGGGAAGGCGACGATCGTCGCGTACACCCGCGCCGACCTCGAGGTCTGGGCGGATTGCTGCGCCCGCGCGCTGGCCGCGGCCGGAGCGGGGCCGGGCACGGTCGTCCACAACGCGTACGGCTACGGCCTCTTCACCGGCGGGCTCGGCCTCCACTACGGAGCCGAGCGGCTCGGCTGCACCGTCGTCCCCGCTTCGGGCGGCAACACGCCGCGGCAGGCGCAGCTGCTCGAGGATCTCGGCGCCGAGATCCTTTGTTGCACGCCGAGCTATGCGCTCGCGATCGCCGACCACGTCTCCGACCCGGCGAGCCTCAAGCTCCGAGCCGGTGTCTTCGGTGCCGAGCCGTGGACCGAGGGGCTGCGCGAGGCGATCGAAGGAGCGCTCGATCTGACCGCCGTCGACATCTACGGCCTCTCGGAGGTGATGGGGCCTGGCGTGTCATCGGAGTGCGTCGAGTCTCGGAGCGGGGCGCACGTGAATGAGGACCACTTCCTCGTCGAGGTCGTTGACCCGCCGTCGGGTCAGCCGGTGCCGGACGGCGAGGTCGGCGAGCTCGTCTTCACGACGCTGACGAAGGAGGCGTTGCCGCTGCTGCGCTACCGCACCGGCGACCTCGCCTCGCTCACGCGCGAGCCTTGCCTCTGCGGCCGCACGTTCGCGCGGATGTCACGGGTCGTGGGCCGCACCGACGACATGCTGATCATCCGCGGCGTCAACGTCTTTCCGAGCGAGATCGAGCGCGCGCTGCTCGCGATTCCCGAGCTCACGCCGCACTACCAGCTCGTCGTCGAGCGACCCGGGCACCTCGACGAGCTGACCGTTCAGGTCGAGGGGAGCGTCGACCCCGCTCAGGTGCGCAAGCAGCTCCACACTGCACTCGGCCTGACGGCCGAGGTCGAGGTCGTGGCAGCCGGCGCCGTCCCGCGGAGCGAGGGCAAGGTGCTGCGCGTCCTCGACCGCCGTGGGACGTAACCGCGGGCGTCACTCAGGCGTTCAGCACTGGATGAACGAATCGCAAGACGCGAACGCGAACGACGGCGACGCGTGGGCCGCTGCCGTCGCGGGACGTGCTCCGCGAGCTCGATCCGCCCACGGTGGATTGGTCGGAGTCGGAGCCGGCGGCTATGCCGCAGATCCGTCGCCCTGCCAGAGGCTGAACGCGTTTCCTTCGGTGTCCTTGCAGCCGGCGAACCAGCCGTGGCCCGGCACCGGCGTCTTGTCCCCGGCCTCGCCGCCGAACTCGCGCACCTTCGCGATCGAGGCGTCGATGTCGGCGGTGTCGAAGTAGACGGTGAGGGGGCCCGGCTCCTGGCCTCCGACGATCGCGCCGCCCTGGTCCTCGGCGGTCTGGAACATCCGGTAGTCCATCTCTGGCGACATCGGAGGGCCGACCTCCCAGCCGAAAACGCCGCTCCAGAATCCCTGCGCGCGGTCGGCGTCCTGCGCGTTGATCTCGACGTGAACAAGCTTGCCTGGCATCCCTGTCTCCTCTCGACCGGGTTATCGTCCTCTCGCCAGCGACTGGGAGGGAACCGTGTATCGGATCATCATTCTGTACGAAGAGGCGCCCGACGCCGAGGGTTATACCGACCACGTCGATCGTTTCTGCCAGGCGCCGAACGGTGTTTTTCGGCACGGCGAGGTCACCGGCGCCGCGATGGGCGAGCCGGCGCACGCGTACTACGCCGAGTTCGAGTTCGCCGACAAGCAGGCGTTCGACGAGTTCGTGCGCAGCGAGCAGTTCATGGGAGCCGGCCGTGACGTGATGGAGCGCGGTTGGAAGCTGTCGGGCGTCGAGTTCGCCGAGCTCGCGTAGCGATGGCCGAGGTCGAGGTCGCGCGCGACGGGGCCGTCCATACGATCACGCTCAACCGGCCCGACAAGCTGAACGCCTTCACACTCGGCGTGCACGAGGATCTGCAGGCGGCGCTCGAGGCGGCGCGGGATCCGGCGGTGCGCACGGTCGTGATCACGGGCGCGGGCCGCGGCTTCTCGGCCGGCCAGGACCTGACGGCGTTCGGGCAGGCCGGGGACGTCGCCGAGATGCTGCGCGCGACCTATCACGTCAACGTTATGGCGATCCGCTCGCTCGAGAAGCCGGTGATCGCGGCGGTGAACGGGGTGTGCGCAGGCGCAGGTCTCTCGCTCGCCTGCGCGTGCGACATCCGGCTGGCCTCGGACGCCGCCTTCTTCGTGCCCGGTTTCGTCGGGATCGGGCTGATCCCCGACTCCGGCGGCACGTACTTCATCCAGCGGCTGCTCGGGACACCGCGCGCGTTCGAGTGGATGACCTCGAACCGGCGGCTGACCGCGGCGGAGGCGCACGCGTGGAGGCTCGTCGACGAGGTCGTGGACGCGGACTCCTTCGCGGCGCGGGTCGCGGAGCGCGCGGCCGACCTCGCCGCCGCCCCGACGCGCGCGATCGCCCTGACGAAGCGGCTGTTCGACGACGCGGCGACGTCGACGCTCGAGCAGCAGCTCGAGCGGGAGGCCCAGGCTCAGGCCGAGGCGACGCAGACGGACGACTTCCGCGAGGGCGTTGCGGCGTTCGGCGAGAAACGGGCGCCCGAGTTTCGCGGCAGCTAGCTAGGCGCCGACGAGCCGCACGACCTCGTCCTCGCCGGGGAACCGGCCAACGGCGTGCTTCGAGAAGACGAGCTCACCGTCCCGGACGACGTCGAACTGACCCTTCCCGCCGGGCGTCGCTTTCGCCTCGACTCCACGCTCTGAAAGCATGGCCACGAGACTCGTGGCCCGGGGCTCGTAGCCGCTTCAGGTCGGGCAATAGTGGATCTCGACCCCCACGAGAGGAGCCTACAGAGGGGTTCGGGCGCTACGCGGCCTGGGTGGCGATCTCGCGGAGAGCCGACTCGATCCGTTCGGCCGTCTCCGGATACTCCTGCTGCAGCTGCCGGAACTCCGTCCCGAAGAGCACGAGCACCTGGGATGGGGAGGCGGTCGTGACCGTCGCCGTCCGCCGGCCGTCGCCGAGGATCGCGAGCTCGCCGAAGAAGTCGCCTGGGCCGAGCGTCCGCACCTCGTCGCCTTCGATCGTGACGGTGGCAGCGCCGTCGCGGAGGACGAAGAACTCGTAGCCGGCCGCACCCTCGCCGATGAGCTTGATCCCGGGACTTATGTCCTGGAGCTCGAACCACGGCGCGATCGTCGTCCGCTCCTCGGGCTCGAGCGCGTCGAAGAGCGGGATTCCGGCGAGGTCGTCTACGGTCGCGGCGCGCATCGTCGCGGACACTAACCGCGCCGCGGCGGCGGTTCCAGCCCTCGTCACCGGACCGTCACCAGCGCCGTGAGATACTCGGCGGCGTGGACGAGGACGATCTGCACAAGCTGGCGGCGGTCGGTTCCGAGCTCTCGTTCGGAGCCGGGCAGATGCTGATCGAGCGCGGCAAGCCGGGCACCGGTCTCTATGTCGTGGTCGAGGGCCACATCGTCGTCGAGGCGCCCGAGGGCACGCGCGAGCTCGGCCCCGGCTCGGTGGTCGGCGAGCGGGCGTTGCTCTCGGAGGACGGGACGCGCTCGGCCCGCGTCCGCGCGCTCACCTTCGGCAAGGTCATCGCGGTCGAGCGCGCGGAGATCGACCGTCTCTGCGCCGAGGATCCCGAGTTCGCCGAGCGGCTTTCCCGGGCGTCGTAGCTAGCGCTGCTTGGACTTGCCCAGGAGCGAAAGCACGTAGAGGAAGAGGTTGACGAAGTCGAGGTAGAGAGCGAGCGCTCCGACGATCGCGTCCTTCTCGACCACGACGTAGTCGGCGCCGGGCGGCGGCTCGTACTTCTTGAGCCGCTGGACGTCGTACGCCGTCAAGGCAGAGAAGAGCAGGACTCCGACCGCCGTCGTGACCCAGTACAGCGTGTTGTTGAGCCAGAAGAGGTTGACGACGAGCCCGATCAGCTGACCGATCAGCGCCATGAAGAGGAAGCTGCCCCAGCCGGTGATGTCTCTCTGGGTCGTGTAGCCCCACAGTGCGAGCGCTCCGAACATCGCCGCGGTCACGAGAAATGCCGACACGATCGACGTCGTCGTGTAGGCCAGGAAGATCGTCGAGAACGTGATGCCGTTGAGGACGCAGTAGGCCAGGAACATTGCGCCGGCCTCGAAGAGGCTCATGTGCTGGACGAGGCCGACCAAGCCGGCCACGAGTGCGAGCTGGAGGACCGCGAGGACGATGAAGATGGTCGGCCCGTTGCTCCCCTCGACCTCGTGCAGCGCGGCGCCGCTGGAGTAGACGCCGGCGGCGACGGCGCCCGTGACCGCGAGCCCGACCGCCATCCACGCGAACACCTTGGTGAAGTAGGCCGAATCCCCCTGGCTGGGGGCGATCCCGTCGCTGGCGAGCTGGTACACGCCGCGCGACTCTACTGCGCTTGTCGGCGGAGGAATTACGCGGGCGCGGCCACTGCCTCCTCTTCGCGCTCGCCGGTCTCGACGCCGAGCACGTAGCGGTTCATCCAGTCCATGAGCGCCTCGTTCTGGGCGCGCCGGTGGCCGATCGGGCCGACCACGGATCCGCTGTGCGGCGTCCCCGGGAAGCGGAGCATCTCCGTCGGCACGCCGTTCACGCGGAGCACGGTGTAGAACTGCTCGGTCTGCTCGGCCGGACAGCGATTGTCGTTCTCGTGCTGCAGGAAGAGCGTCGGAGTCGTGCAGTTGTGCGCGTAGGTGATCGGCGAGCAGCGCCGGTATATGTCTTCCGCGTCGTACGGCGTGCCGCCGAGCTCGCGGGCGCTGAAATCGGCGCCGACGTCGCTCGTGCCGTACATCGAGAACCAGTTGAAGACGGGGTTCTCCGGGCACGCGGCCTTGAAGCGGTCGGTGTGGCCGATCACCCAGCCCGAGAGGTTGCCGCCGCCCGAGATCCCGAAGACGCCGAGGCGGTCCGGGTCGGCGAGATCCTCCTCGATCGCGTAGTCGACGCCGGACATCAGGTCGGCGTAGTCGAGGTTGCCCCAGTCGCCCAGGATCGCGGTGGCGAAGGCGTCGCCGTATCCAGTCGAGGCACGATGGTTGACGAGCAGCACGCCGTAACCGGCGCCGGTGAACATCAGGTTGTCGAAGCTGAAGTGGGCGCCCCACGCCGCGTGAGGACCGCCGTGGATGTTGAGCAGCGTCGGCAGGGGCGTCTCGGCTCCGGCGGGTTGCATGAACCAGCCTTCGACGGGCGCACCGTCGATGCCCGAGAAGTGCAGCGGGATCACCGTCGGCATCTCGAGCTCCGCGAGGAGGTCCTCGTTGATCCACGTGAGCCGGCGCTCCTCTCCGGTGTCGAGGTCGACGAGATGGAGCTCTCCGGGCTCGGTGAACCCGAACGCGGAGAAGAGGATCTTCGAGCCCCTGGCCGCGACCTGAATGCAGACGCGAGTGCCGCCGGCCACGACCGAGTGCGACTCGTCGCCGTCGAGAGCGACCCGCACGAGCGCCGTCTCCCCGCCGGTCTGCACGGGCACGATCGCGTCGCGACCCCCGTTGCACAGGAGCAGCTGCCCGAGGCCGACTCTCGTGCCCGGGTTGTCGCCCTGGATGTGGCCTTCGATGTGTCCCTCGATGTCCGCGCCGCGCTGGGTGCGAGTGCCGGTCGCGGGGTCGAGGACGTAGAGCGACGGCCGGACACCGACCACCTTGTCCTGCTCGAAATCGGCGACGTAGGCGACACGCCCATCGGCCAGCGGCGCGTGGGAAGCGAGGAAGGCGTCCGGGGCGGTGAGGTCGGTGACCGTGCCGTCGAGATCGACGCGCCGCAGCCTCGACGCGAGCAGATGGGAGTCGGGGTCGTGCGACGCGACGTACACGAGCGACTGCCCGTCGGCGCTCCACTTCGGCTGCGAGTTCATGAACCGGTCCTCGGTCAACCGCCGCGGCTCGGCCTCGTCGTCGGCGACCTCGAGGACGTAGACGTCCTGGATCGCGTCGTCGAGCACCCCGATGCCGTCGAAGCGCCACACGGTGCGGTCGATGCGATAGGGACGCTCGGGCTTGCGCGGCTCCTCCTGTGGCCCGGCGGTGAACGCGATCTTGCTTCCGTTTGGCGACCAGACGGGACCGCCGCCGACGCCCTGAGCGAGGTCCGTGAGCTTCCGCGCCTCGCCGCCGTCGAGCGGGAGCAGCCAGAGCTGCGGCTTCTCGGTCCGCGACGACATGAACGCCACCGTCTTCCCGTCGGGCGAGATGGCGGGCGCCGTGTTCGTCGAGTCGTTGTGAGTCAGGCGCCGGATCTCGCCGCTCGCGACGTCGAGGATATGCAGGTCCGTGTGCTCGACCTCGTCGTCGTCTTCCTTCTCTCCGGGGGCGATGCGCGTCTGCGCGAAGACGACTCGTGTCCCGTCGGCCGCAAGGTCGGCGCCAACGATGAAGCGGAAGCGGAAAAGGTCCTCAGGGGCGATTGGGCGGGTCATCGCAGTCTCCTCGTGCTCGCGGGAAGGAACGCCGGTGCCGTGACGCTACTACGAGCTCGCCCACGCGGCGATCCGCCGGTTGCGAGCTTCGATGAACTCGATCGCGCGCCGGCGGTAGCCACGGTAAGCGTCGAGGTTTGTCGGCAGCGGTGACGCTGCGAAGCTCTCGAACGGCGTAAAGAACCTGACGGCGGAGGTGCGCTCGTCCACGAGGTCCTGCAGGAGGAAGAAGTCGACGAACCCTGCGAAGTCGGTGAAGAGCCGGAAGAACTCCGGATACCGGGCCAACGCGGGGCCGAGCAGGCGTGTCGTGCTGGCTTCGCCGAGGTAGTGCCGGCGAATGCACTCCAGCGTCAGATCGAAGCGGTCGGCAATTGCCCGGTCGAACCCGCGCGCGCCGTTGATCGTCATTGCGCCGCCGACCCTGGTGCTCGGCCAGACCATCATCCCGCCGATCGTGTAGCCGATGCGATTGAACTCTTCGGCTTCGCTTTCGGGGATCTCGATCACGCGCCTGAGCTTCTTCCGGAGGGTTGCGACCACGGCGTCGCTCGACAGCCGAAACTCGCCGAGCTCGGAGAGGTGGTGGAGATAGGTGCCCGAAGTGGTCACGCCAAGCTCGAATGGAGCTCCGCTCGGCAACGGCTTGCTCCACAGGAGCTGGTGGTACCTCCTGAGTGTCGGGCTCGACTTGTCCGGATCGACGCCGGGCTGCCCGTATCTCGGCGTGTCGGTTCTGAAGTCGAACGTGATGTCGATCACGTCGTGGGCGGGCGCCTAGATCGTCTTGAACTGCTCGAACGGCTGACGGCAGCTCTCGCAGTAGCGCAGCGAGCGGCACGGGGTCGGGCCGAAGATGTTCTCGAGGCGCGTCTCGGTCGAGCCGCAGTAGGGGCAGCGGAAGACGTGCGCCTGCAGCTGGACGAGCTTCGGCGCGGTCGCTTCGCGCGGGGCCGGCGGCGCGAAGCCCGCGGCGCGCAGCTTCTCGCGGCCGGACGGGGTGATGCGGTCGGTCGACCACGAGTCGTCCTGCACGACGATCACCTCCGCCCCCGGAACCTTCTCCTCCATCGCCCGCTTCATGAACTCGAGCGCGGGGCAGCCGAGGAACGTCGGCGTGAACTCGATCCGGACATGGCCGTTCTCGACATCGACCGAACGGATGACTCCGAGGTCGACGAGCGAGACGACCGGGATCTCCGGATCCGGGATCTCCTCGAGCGCCTCCCAGACCTGAGCCTCCCCTACCACTGCGCTCCCGCCGGCGCGGAGCGGCGCACCTCCGTCATCTCCTCCCAGAGCGCAGCAAACTCGTCGGTGTGCGTCCCGCGCTCGATGGCCTCGACCTCGGCCAGGCCGACCCGCGAGACGAGCTCGCCGCGGAGCTCCTCCGGCGGGACGCCGAGCGCGTACGGCCACAGCTCCTCGACCGCTGCGTGGAAGCGGGGCTCGTCGCGGAGCCGGTCGTGCCACATCTCGGCGTGCATGCGGTGGTACGCCTCCTCGCGGTCGATCTTCGCTGCGAGCCCCGCGATCGCAGGATCGGGGTCGTCCTTGAGCGCCGTCAGCCGGATCTCGTCGGCGACCTCGTACAGCCAGCGGCGCGCGATCGTG
>DATFSG010000113.1:0-4928 GCA_035262765.1 Gaiellaceae bacterium
GACTCGTCCGCTTCGCGCTCCTGGAGCTCGCGCTCGAGCGCCGGCAGCTCGCCGTAGCGGATCTCGGCCACGCGCTGCAGATCACCAGCGCGCTCGGCCCGGTCGGCCTCCATGCGCAGCTCGTCGATCCGGCGGGTCGCCTCCTTGATCTTCTCGAGCGCCTCCTTCTCCGTTGCCCACCGCGCCGCGAGTGCGTCGCGCTCCTCCTTGGCCTCGGCGAGCGCGCGCTCGACCGGCTCGCGCACCTCGCTCGACTCCTTCGCCATCGCCGCGAGCTCGATCTCGAGCTGCATTACGCGACGGTTCGCCTCGTCGAGCTCGATCGGCGACGAGTCGATCTCCATACGTAGGCGCGACGCGGCCTCGTCGACGAGATCGATCGCCTTGTCCGGCAGGAAGCGGTCTGCGATGTAGCGCTTCGACAGCACCGCGGCGGCGACGAGCGCGGCGTCGCGGATGCGGACGCCGTGGTGCGCCTCGTAGCGCTCCTTGAGGCCGCGGAGGATCGCGATCGAGTCCTCGACGGTCGGCTCGTCGACGAAGACGGGCGCGAACCGCCGCTCGAGCGCGGCGTCCTTCTCGATGTGCTTGCGGTACTCGTCGAGCGTGGTCGCGCCGACGGCGCGCAGCTCTCCGCGCGCGAGCATCGGCTTGAGCATGTTCGCCGCATCGACGGCGCCCTCCGCCGCACCGGCGCCGACGATCGTGTGCAGCTCGTCGATGAAGAGGATGATCTGGCCGGCCGCGTTCTCGATCTCCTCGAGCACGGCCTTGAGCCGCTCCTCGAACTCGCCGCGGTACTTCGAGCCCGCGAGTAGGCCGCCGATGTCGAGCGACCAGACGCGCTTCCCCTTCAGCGACTCGGGAACGTCGCCGGCCACGATCCGCTGTGCGAGACCCTCGACGATCGCCGTCTTGCCGACGCCGGGCTCGCCGATCAGGACGGGGTTGTTCTTCGTGCGGCGCGAAAGCACCTGGATGACGCGGCGGATCTCCTCGTCGCGCCCGATGACCGGGTCGAGCTTGCCGCTCTCAGCGGCCTCCGTCAGGTCGCGGCCGAACTTCGAGAGCGCCTGGTAGGTGCCCTCGGGATCCTGCGACGTGACGCGGCGGCCGGCGGTGACCTCGGCGATCTTCGCGAGCAGCTCATCGCGGGAAACGACGTCGAGCGCGAGCAGGAGGTGCTGGGAGGCGACGTACTCGTCCTCGAGCTTCTTCGCCTCGTCGAAGGCGCGATCGAGCACCTTCGAGAGCGCAGTTGACACCGTCGGCTGCTGCTGCGAGCCCTGGATGAGCGGCTTCTGCGCGAGCGTCACCTCGGCGTGCGTCCGGAGCGCCTCGGGGTCGGGGACGAGCTCGCGCGGCAGCTCCTGGTCGAGGAGCGCGAGGAGCAGATGCTCGGGGTAGAGCTCGGGATTGCCGTTCCTGCGCGCGAGCTCCTGCGCCGTTGCGACGGCGTCCTGAGCGTTGTTCGTGAGCTTGTTGAAGTCCATTAGTTGCTCTGCCTGTCGGGGAGCCGCTCCTCGCGCACGAGCACGAGGTCGCGGCGGTACTCCTTGTGCACCTTCTGCACGTCGCGCCGGTGCTGCCGCTGCAGGCGCTCGATCTGGGTGTGCGCCTTGCGCAGCTCGTCCTCGAGCCGCAGCACGAGCTCGACGCCGGCGAGGTTGAGCCCGAGCTCTGAGGTGAGCCGCTGCACGATCCGCAGCCGCTCGATGTCGGCTTCGGAGTAGAGGCGCGTGCCACCAGGCGTGCGCTGCGGCCGCACAAGGCCCTTCGTCTCGTACATGCGCAGCGTCTGCGGATGCATGCCGACGAGCTCGGCCGCGACCGAGATCATGTAGATCGGCCGGTCGGAGGTCTCCATCAGTTGCGCCTCAGTTGCGTCGATGCGCCGATGAGGCAGACGAGCAGCCACACGACGGACAAGACCCAAAGCCCATCGAGCCTGCCGCGCGAAAAAGCATCACTGGGACTGATGAGCGCGTTCGCTCCGAACGCAACTGCCGGCCCAACCGCCGCAAGGGCGACCAAGGCCAGAGCTGCACGATTGCCGGTCATCCGACCGCCTTCTGCAGCTCTTCGAGGAGCTCGCGCTCCTTCTTGTTCACCCGCTTCGGCACTTGGATGCGCACGCGCGCGAGGACATCGCCCTTGCCCTTCGCGTTGAGGCGCGGGGCGCCGCGGCCCTTGATCCGCAGCAGCTTGCCGTCCTCGGAGCCGGCGGGAATCTTGAGCGAGACCGCGCCTTCCGGGGTCGGCACCTCGACCTTGCCGCCGAGTGTCACGGTTGGGAACGAGACGGGCACCTGCACGATCAGGTCGTCGCCGCGCCGCTCGTAGGTCGGCGAGGCCTCGACTCGCGTGAGGACGATCAGGTCGCCGCTCGGGCCGCCGTTCTGGCCGACCTCGCCCTTCCCCTTGAGCCGGATCTTCGTGCCGTCCTTGACCCCCGGCTTGATCTTCACGGTGAACGTGCGCCGACGGCGCTCGCGGCCGGTGCCGTGGCACTTCTTGCACGGCTGCTCGATCACGGTGCCGTTGCCGCGACAGCGCGGACATGGCTGGGAAAGCGCGAACAGCCCCTGGGACTCGGAGACGACACCGCGGCCGTTGCATTCGGGGCAAATGACGGGAGCCGTGCCAGGCTCCGCGCCCGTGCCACCGCATTGCGAGCACGCCACGGTGAGCTCGACCGGCACCTTCGCCTCGGCGCCGCGCAGCGAGTCCTCGAACGAGAGCCGGACTTCGGTCTCGACGTCGGCGCCGCGCACCGGCTGGGGCCGAGCGCGGCGGCCGCCGCCGCGGTTGCCGAAGATGTTGCCGAAGATGTCGCTGAGGTCGCCGAGATCGCCGAAGTCGACGTTGACGCCGCCTGGGCCAGGCCCCGGAGCGCCGCGGCCGTTCGTCGAGCCGAACCGGTCGTAGGCCTTCCGCTTCTCCTCGTCCGAAAGGACGTCGTACGCCGATTGCACCTGCTTGAAGCGCTCCTCGGCGGCCTTGTCGCCCTGGTTCGTGTCCGGGTGGTACTGACGCGCGAGCTTCCGGTACGCCTTCTTGATCTCGTCCGCCGAAGCGCCCTTCTTGACGCCGAGCGTGTCGTAGAGCGACTCAGGCATCGAGCTCAGGCTCCTCCTGCGGAGCGGGCGGCGCAGCGACGACGACCCGGGCCGGCCGCACGACGCGCTCGCCGAGCTTGTAGCCCTTCTGCACGACGTCGAGCACCGAGCCCTCCTCGGCCTCGGACGGCTGCGAGAGGAGCGCCTCGTGCACGTACGGGTCGAACTTGCCGTCCGTGTCGATCGGCTTCACGCCGTGGCGTGCGAGCAGAGAGGCAAGCGAGCTGTGGACGAGCCGGACGCCTTCCTCGAGCTGCGCCTCCTGATGCTGCTCAGCCGCCGCAAGCGCGCGCTCGAGGTCGTCGAGGATCGGGATCAGCTCGCCGATCAGCCGCTCGTTCGCCAGCTGGACGTACTCCTGCCGCTCGCGGGCTGCGCGCTTCTTGTAGTTCTCGAAATCGGCAGCGAGGCGCAGCAGCCGGTCGTCCTCGACCGCCGGCTGCTCCTCCTCGACCTGCTCGGTCTCTTCCTCCTGAACGTGCTCCTCGGTCACGAGGTCGGTGCCTCCTCGTCCACGACCTCGTACTCGCCCTCCTCGACGACTTCGTCGCCGCCGTCGGAGCTCGGCTCGCCGTTGTCACCGCCGCCCGCGGAGGCCTGTGCCTGCTGAGCTGCCTCGGCGTACAGCACCTCGGCGAGCTTGTGCGAGGACTCCTGCAGCGCGTCCATCTTGGTGCGGATCTCGGCGAGATCGTCGCCCTCGAGCGCCTGGCGCAGCTCCATGACCCGGCCCTCGATCGTCGAGGCCTCGGACTCGTCGAGCTTGTCCCGATGCTCCTTGAGCGAGCGCTCGGTCTGGTACGCGAGCGTCTCGGCGAGGTTCTTCGTGTCCGCCGCCTCGCGCAGCCGACTCGCCTCTTCGGCGTGCGACTCCGCATTGTGGATCATCTCCTGCACCTCGTCGTCCGAGAGGCCGGAGCCGCCCTGGATCTGGATCTGCTGGATGTTCCCGGTGCCCATGTCCTTTGCGGACACGTTGATGATCCCGTTCGCGTCGATGTCGAAGGTGACCTCGATCTGCGGCATGCCGCGCGGCGCCGGCGGGATCCCGACGAGCTGGAACTTGCCGAGCGTCTTGTTGTAGGTCGCCATCTCCGACTCGCCCTGGAGGACGTGCACCTCGACCGAGGGCTGGTTGTCCTCCGCGGTCGTGAAGACCTCGGACTTCTTGGTCGGGATGGTCGTGTTGCGCTCGATCAGCTTCGTCATCACGCCGCCCCTCGTCTCGATCCCGAGCGAGAGCGGGGTGACGTCGAGCAGGAGGATGTCCTTGACCTCGCCCTTGAGCACGCCGGCCTGGAGCGCGGCGCCGACGGCGACGACCTCGTCGGGGTTGACGCCCTTGTGCGGCTCCTTGCCGATCAGCTCCTTGACCTGCTCCTGCACAGCCGGCATGCGGGTCATGCCGCCGACAAGCACGACGTGGTCGATCTTGGCGGAGTCGAGGCCGGCATCCGCGAGCGCCTGCTTCGTCGGCTCGACCGTCCGCTTGAGCAGGTCGGCCGTGATCTCCTCGAGCTTCGCCCGCGTGAGCTGCAGGTCGAGGTGCTTCGGGCCCTCCGCGGTCGCGGTGATGAACGGCAGGTTGATCTGCGTCGTCATCGTCGACGACAGCTCGATCTTCGCCTTCTCCGCGGCCTCGTACAGCCGCTGGAGCGCCATCTTGTCCTGCGTCAGGTCGATGCCCTGGTCCTTCTTGAACTCCGCGGCCATCCAGTCGACGACCGCCTTGTCGAAGTTGTCGCCGCCGAGGTGGTTGTCGCCCGCGGTCGACTTGACCTCGAACACGCCCTCGCCGAGCTCGAGCAC
>DATFSG010000114.1:0-2526 GCA_035262765.1 Gaiellaceae bacterium
GAGGCCTGACCAGGAGGCGGCCTTGCGCCCGCCGAGGGAGAGCACGATCGCTGTTCCGGCCGCGGTGCCGATCAGGCCGATGGCGATCGTGAGCCAGGGCGGCATCGGGTCAGGCCCGGGCAGCGCGAACCGCGCCAGCGCGCCGGTGATGAACGCGAGGAACAGCGCAGCGACCACGTCTCCGAGGATCATGCGCGGAGCCTAGCGCGGCGCCATGTCAGTGAGCCGCTTCGCGATCTTGTATCCCCCTTCGTTCGGTGCTAGCTTCGGGCGCCTGGTGGCGCGTTGACCAACCTACTGCGGCCCGGCAACCGGCGGATGTCCTTTGCGATTTTCGCGGTGGTCGGCCTCGCGTTGTTGCTCGGGTTCCCCTCGGCTGCGCTCGCGGCAGCTCCTCAAGCGATCACAAACGAGGTCGACCCGACGGGAGCGACAACGGCGACGGTCGACGGCCTCGTGAACCCCGGGGGAGAGAGCACAACCTACTCAGTGCAGTGGGACGTCAACAGCTCCGCCTGGTGCCAGAGCCTCGGCCAATCGGGGTCGCCGGCCAACACGACGAGCGCTACCCCTTTCCCGGACACTGGCAACGCCTTCGAGGACGTGACAGTCGATCTGACCGACTTGACGGGCGGAACCGACTACTGCGCCCAGCTAATCGCCAACAACGGCTCCGGTGAGAGCGACGGCGGGACGGAGGAATGGACCCAGGGTCTCCCGGTGGCAATCACCATCGGCGAAACGCCGACCGGAGCGACGACCTCCACGATCCAAGGGCAGGTCGACCCCGTCGGCCAGAGCACCACCTACAAGGTGCAGTGGGACCTGAACAGCTCCATCTGGTGCCAGAACTTCGGCACGTCCGGTTCACCCGCCCACACGACTGCCGGCACGGTCCTGAGCTTCAGTGACAACACCTTCCACGACGTCTCGGTCGGCATCACCGGCCTGGTCTCCGGCACCGACTTCTGCGCCCAGCTGATCGCCACGAACGCCTCCGGCGAAAGCGACGGCGGGACGGTGGAATGGACGCAGGTCACGCCGCCGAACACGCTCACCGTCTCGCGCGCCGGAACGGGCTCGGGCACCGTGACCAGCAGCCCGGCGGGAATCGATTGCGGCGCGACGTGCTCGGCGATGTTCGACACGGGAAGCCAGGTCACCCTGACCGCGGCGGCGGCGGCGGGCTCGACCTTCGCGGGCTGGTCGGGCGGCGGCTGCTCGGGTACCAGTACGTGCAAGGTGACGCTGAGCGCCGACACGGGCGTTACCGCGACGTTCAACACGACCCCGCCGGTCATGCACACGCTGACGATCTCGCCGGCGGGGAGCGGCTCGGGGAGCGTAACCAGCAGCCCGGCCGGGATCGACTGCGGCGCCACCTGTTCCCACGCGTTCAACGCCGGGACGCAGGTCACGCTGACGGCGGCCGCCGACTCGGGCTCGACCTTCACCGGCTGGTCGGGCGGCGGCTGCTCCGGCACGAGCAACTGCGTCGTCACCCTGAACAGCGACACGGGCGTCACTGCCACCTTCACCACCACCCCGCCGCCTCCGCCCAAGCCGTGCGTCGTCCCGAACGTTAAGGGCAAGAAGCTCGCCGCGGCCAAGGCGTCGATCAGGAGCCATCACTGCAGCGTCGGCAAGATCACCAGGGTCAAGTCCTCGTCGAGGAACAGGGGCAAGGTCGTTTCGCAGAGCCCGAAGCCCGGCAAGCAGCTGGCGCACGGCGCGAAGGTCGCGCTCAAAGTCGGGAAATAGCTTCGTCGGCTACGCGGCGGTCTGCTCGAGCGCCTGCAGGTCGCGCCGCAGGTCCTTGACCTCGTCGCGGAGCTTCGCCGCGTACTCGAACCGCAGCTCCTCGGCGGCGAGGTACATCTCCTCCTCGAGCGTGACCACGAGCTTCTCGAGGTCCTCGCGCGACATCCCCTCGACCTTGGTCGCGCCCTTGCGTCGCCGCGAGGAAGGAACAGTCGGCGACTCGAGCTGGAGCAGCTCGGCGATGTCGGACACGCCCTTCGCGATCGTCTCCGGCACGATCCCGTGCTCCTCGTTGTATGCGAGCTGGACGGCGCGACGGCGGTTCGTCTCGTCGAGCGCCTCCTTGATCGCCTCCGTCTGCTTGTCGGCGTACATCAGCACCTTGCCGTTGACGTTCCGCGCCGCGCGGCCGATCGTCTGGATCAGGCTCGTCCGGCCGCGGAGGAAGCCCTCCTTGTCGGCGTCGAGAATCGCGACGAGCGAGACCTCCGGCAGGTCGAGCCCCTCGCGCAGGAGGTTGACGCCCACGAGGACGTCGAACTCGCCGAGCCGCAGGTCGCGCACGATCTGGATCCGCTCCAGCGTGTCGATCTCGGAGTGGAGGTAGCGCGCCTTGACGCCCGACTCGAGCAGGTAGTCGGTCAGGTCCTCGGCCATTTTCTTCGTCAGCGTCGTCACGAGCACGCGCTCCCCGGCCGCCTCGCGCGCGCGGATCTCGCCGAGCAGGTCGTCGATCTGGTTCTTCGTCGCGCGGAGGTCGACGTC
>DATFSG010000115.1:0-7045 GCA_035262765.1 Gaiellaceae bacterium
TCATCGGCGCGCACGTCCTCGGCATGTACGCGCTCGTGCTCGTGGTCGGCGTGCTCGTCGACCGCGTCGGGCGCATCAACGCGCTCGCGTCGGGGCTCCTCGTCATGGGTGTCTCCGCGCTCGCGCTCTCGTGGATCTCGAGCGTCGCGTCCACGGCGCTTCTCCTGTTCGGCCTCGGGATCGGCTGGAACATCTCCTACGTCGCCGCCGCCGCGCAGCTCGCCGACCTGTCGGCGCCGTCGGAGCGAGGCCGCCTCTTCGGCTTCAACGACTTCGCGGCCTCGCTTTTCGGCGCGGCGCTGGCTCTGATCGGCGGATTGACGCTCGAGACGCTCGGCGTCGGCTCGATGGCCGTCGGCGCCGCGATCCTCGTCACGGCCCCGACTCCGTGGCTCCTTCGCCGCCGCCGGAGGCTCGAGCCGGAGACCGCGACTTCGGCCTGAATTCGGCTACACTTGGCCGCCGGCGGACGCCACGTTCGCCTTTTCTTTGCGCATGAAGACCTACAACGCCAAGCCCGGAGAGATCGCGCGCGAGTGGTACGTCGTCGACGCCGACGGCAAGACGCTCGGGCGACTCGCGACGGTGATCGCCGACACGCTCCGCGGCAAGAACAAGCCGCAGTACACGCCTCACGTCGACACGGGTGACTTCGTCGTCGTGGTCAACGCCGAGCGGATCAGCGTCACCGGCAACAAGCTCGACCAGAAGATGTATCACCGTCACTCCGGCTACCCGGGCGGGCTCAGGTCGCGTCCGCTCCGCGAGCAGCTCGAGCGGCGGCCGACGGAGGTGCTGCGCAAGGCGGTCAAGGGCATGCTCCCGCGCAACCGTCTCTCGCGCGCACAGATCAACAAGCTGAAGATCTACGCGGGGCCCGAGCACCCGCACGCGGCGCAGGCGCCCAAGCCGCTGCCGCTGGAGGACTGAGATGGCAGACATCGCGCAATACCACGGCACGGGCAAGCGCAAGACGTCGGTCGCACGCGTGATCCTGCGGCCGGGCGACGGGGCAACGTGGTTCAACGGCCGGACGATCGAGGAGTACTTCCCGCGTGCGGTCCACCGGCAGACGCTGCTCGCTCCGCTGAAGGTCGCGGAGCTGGAAGGGCGCTACGACATCCGCGTGCGCGTCCACGGCGGCGGGCCGAGCGGCCAGGCCGGTGCGGTGCGGCACGGGATTGCCCGCGCTCTCGTCGAGCTCGACCCGGAGCTGCGCGTGCCGCTCAAGCGTGCCGGCTTCCTCACGCGCGACGCGCGCATCGTCGAGCGCAAGAAGGCCGGACTGCACAAGGCGCGCAAGGCGCCGCAGTTCTCGAAGCGCTAGCGCGCTCGCTCGAGCCCTTCCAGGAACAGATCGAGCGCGTACTCGAACGTGCGCACGTCCCGGTGAGGGCCGTCCTCGAGGTGCTGCATGCCGTGCTCGTGCAGGTGCGGATACCTGTCGGGCGGCAACATGCGGTCGAGGAAGGGGCGCATGTTCTCCAGGTCGATGTCGGCCGGGAGCGAGCCGTGCGTCGACTGCCAGAGCGAGAAGCCGATGATGTGGGCATCGAGGACGTGGTAGGCGGTGTACGTCGTCTCGGCTGAGAACCCCGCGCCGCGGAGCGCGGCGAGTAGCGCATTCATGAACTGGAGCCGGGACGGGCGGATACGCGTCGGGGACATGAGCAGGCCGGCCGCCCAGGGGTGCCTCGCGAGCGCCTCGTGCGCCGAGATCGAGCTGCTGCGGATGGACGCCAAGCCGCCCGCCGGATCGGGCGGCTCCATCTCCGCGAGCACGAGGTCGAGGATCCCGTCGAGCAGGTCGTCCTTGTTCGCGACGTGGTTGTAGAGCGACATCGCCTCGTAGCCGCCCAGCGCTTGGCCGAGCTTCCTCATCGAGAGTGCGTCGATCCCCTGCTCGTCCACCAGTTCGAGCGCCGCGGCAAGGATGCGCTCGCGGCTCAGGGGCTTCCGTCTGGTGGTGGCCATTGACATAGCTTACGCTGTATGTCATCTTACACTGTAAACTTACGGCGTATGGAGGAGAAGACGATGATGAAGGCACTCGTTCGGCACCAGTTCGGCGGACCCGCCGTCGTGCACATCGAAGAGGTCGAGCGGCCCGCGCTCGAAGACGACCGGGTGCTCGTCCGTGTCCGCGCCAGCTCGCTCAACAAGGCCGACTGGCATCAGCTCCGCGGCTGGCCGACCTTCCTGCGTCCCGTGACGCGCAACGGTGTACTGCGCCCCAAGAGCCCGCTCCTCGGCAGCGACTTCGCCGGCGTCGTGGAGGCCGTCGGCAAGGACGTGACCGACCTGGCAGTCGGTGACGAGGTCTTCGGCGGCCGGAACGGCGCGTTCGCGGAGTACGTGAGCGCGATCAACGTCGTCCGCAAGCCGTCCAACGTCACTTTCGAGGAGGCGGGGACGATGGGAATCGCGGGCCTGACGGCGCTCCAGGGGCTGCGGGACCACGGGAAGCTGCAAGCGGGCCAGCGGGTGCTGATCAACGGCGCCTCGGGCGGAGTCGGGACGCTCGCCGTCCAGATCGCAAAGGCACTAGGCGCGCATGTCACCGCCGTGTGCAGCACGCGCAATATCGAGCAGACGCGCGCGCTCGGTGCTGACCGCGTGCTCGACTACAAGCGCGAGGACTTCACGACCGAGAATGAGCGCTACGACCTGATCGCGGACGTCGCGGGCGGCCACTCGTGGCGTGCGATGCGTCGGGTGCTGAAGCCGCAGGGCAGGCTCGTGGTTGTCGGCGCGCACGGGAGCCGCGGCCAGTTGCGGCACATCGCGGCGATCAAGCTCTCGTCCATCCGGAGCAAGCAGCCGGTCGTGTTCTTCATCGCGAAGTTCAACAACCCGGACCTGCAGACGCTCGCCGACATGCTCGAGAGCGGTCAGCTGAAGCCTGCGATCGACCGCACGTACGAGCTCTCCGAAGCGCAGGACGCGCTACGCACGTTCGGCGAGGGGCACGTCAGAGGCAAGCTCGTGCTCACGATGTAAGCCGCTATCGTCCCGCGCCGTGGCGCGGGAGTATTTCGGAACCGACGGCGTCCGCGGCGTCGTCGGCGAGACGCTGACGGACGATCTCGTCGAGCAGCTCGGCAAGGCGGCTGCGCTGTGGTGCGGCCGGGGACGCGTCTTCATCGGACGTGACACGCGCGCCTCCGGACCCGAGCTCGAGGATGCGTTTGCGCGCGGCGTCGCGTCAGCAGGAGGCAGCGCCGTCCTCGCGGGCGTCCTGCCGACCCCAGCGGTCGCGCTCCTCGGTCTCGACCTCGGCGCCGTCATCTCGGCCTCGCACAACCCGCCCGAGTACAACGGCGTCAAGTTCTTCGACCGCGACGGCCGCAAGCTGACGGACGCAGCCGAGGAGGAGATCGAAGCGCTCCTCGACAGCCCGGCGCCGGGAGGCGGCGAGATCGATCGCGTCGAGGTCGCCGAGGACAGCTACCTCGAGCACGTGCTCGAGCGATTCGGCTCCGACCTCACCGGCCTGCGGATCGCCGTCGACTGCGCGAATGGCGCCTACGCCGGGCTCGCTCCGCAGGCGTTCGAGCAGCTTGGCGCGAAGGTCACCGCGATCGGCAACGAGCCGGACGGGACGAACATCAACGTCGGCTGCGGCGCTACCGACCTCGGTCTGCTCGCCGACACGGTTCGCACCGGCGGCCTCGACCTCGGCATCGCCTTCGACGGGGACGGCGACCGCATGCTCGCCGTGGACGAGCGGGGCGAGCCGGTCGACGGAGACCAGATCCTCGCTGTCCTCGCGCTCGACCTCGGCGTCGACGGCATCGCCGTCACGACTATGACGAACCTCGGCTTCCACCGCCTGATGGAGGAGCGAGGCATTCGCGTCGTCGTCACCGACGTCGGCGACCGCTACGTCCTCGAGGCGCTGCGACGCGAGGAGCTGCTGCTCGGCGGCGAGCAGTCCGGCCATCTCATCTGGCTCGACGGGCACGTCACGGGCGACGGCCTGGTGGCGGGGCTCCTCCTCTGTCGTGCCCTCCACGGACGCAAGCTGTCGGAGGCCGTCGCCGTCATGCCGCGCTTCCCGCAGGTGATGCAGAACCTGCCGCGCGCCGGCCGCGGCCCGCTGCCCGACGAGCTGCTCGCGGCCGTCGAGGAGGTCAATTCGGAGCTGAACGGCACCGGCCGTGTGCTCGTGCGGCCTTCCGGCACCGAGCCCGTCGTTCGCGTGCTCGCCGAGGCCGAAACGCAGGAAGCCGCCGAGAGCCTCTCTGCTAAGATCGCCGCCCTGGTGACACGCGAGCTCGGCTGACCCGTCCGCGATGCTGCGGCCGGGCCATGAGGCCGGGCTCTTTGTATTTCCAGGGAGTTTTTGCCCAGCGGGGAAAGGAGCGGGACGTGTGCGGAATCATCGGATACGTCGGGACGCGTGACGCAAAGCCGCTTCTGCTCGAAGGGTTGCGCCGGCTCGAATACCGCGGTTACGACTCCGCCGGGATCGCCCTGCGCGAGGACGAATCGCTCGACTACGTGCGCGCCGTCGGCACGCTGAACAACCTCGTCGAGGCCGCCGGCCCGAACGGCTCCCACTCGCATCACGGGCTCGGCCACACACGCTGGGCGACCCACGGCGGCGTGACGGAGCAGAACGCCCATCCGCTCACCGGCTGCGACCCCGGCCAGCTGGCAATCGTCCTCAACGGGATCATCGAGAACTACGTCGACCTCCGCGTGCAGCTGGCCGAGCGCGGCCACACGCTGACGTCCGAGACCGACGCCGAGGTGGTCGTTCACCTGCTCGAAGAGGAGTACGACGGCGACCTCGCGCAGGCGCTGAGCCGCGTCTATCCCAAGCTCGAGGGGCACTTCTCGATCGTCGCCATCCACCACGACCAGCCCGACCTGCTGGTCGGCGTCCGCCACCAGACGCCACTAGTCGTGGGGCTCGGCGACGGCGAGAACTTCCTCGCCTCCTCGATTGCCGCCTTCCTCAGCGAGACCCGCACCGTGATCCATCCGCTCGACGGCGAGGTCGTGGAGATCACGCCGGAGAGCGTCCGTTTCTTCGTCGACGGCGCCGAGGTCGACGCGCCCGAGCGGCAGGAGGTCGACTGGGACGAGGAGAGCGCCGAGAAGGCCGGCTACGAGACCTTCATGCTCAAGGAGATCTTCGAGCAGCCCGACGCCGTGTCCGAGACGATCGGCGACCGCGTCCGCGGCCACAAGCTGATGCTCGAGGCGCTCGGGATGACCGAGCTCGAGGTGCGCAACCTGCGGCGGATCGTGATCGTCGCCTGCGGCACCGCGTACCACGCCGGCGTCGTCGGCCGCTACATCCTCGAGGAATGGGCTCGTGTCCCGGTCGAGCCGGACATCGCGAGCGAATGGATCTACCGGAACCCGGTGCTGTCGAAGGACACGCTCGTGATCGGGATCTCGCAATCGGGCGAGACGCGCGACACCGTCAACGCGATCAAGCTCGCGCGCGAGAGCGGCGCGCGGACGCTCGCGATCACGAATCTGATGGGGACGCAGATCACGCGCGAGGCCGAGGCGACCCTCTACACCCGCTGCGGCATGGAGGTCGGCGTCGCTGCCTCCAAGACCTTCACCGCGCAGGTGGCGCTGCTCAGCCTGCTGGCGCTGAGGCTCGCCCAGATCCGGCGGACGCTCCCCGAGGACGAGATCGAGTTCATCCTCGACAAGCTGCACGAGCTGCCTTCGAAGATGCAGGAGTTCCTCGACGGCGACCACCCGATCGAGTCGATCGCGCAGCGCTTCCACGACGCGCCGTTCTTCCTCTACCTCGGCCGCCACATCGGCCTGCCGGTCGCGCTCGAAGGAGCGCTCAAGCTGAAGGAGATCTCGTACATCCCGACAGACGCCTACTCGGCCGGCGAGATGAAGCATGGCCCGATCGCACTGCTGGCCGAGGGGACGCCGGTCGTCGTCGTCGCGACGAACATCCACGTCTACGACAAGATCGTCTCGAACATCCAGGAGACGCGGGCCCGCGGCGCGCACGTGATCGCGATCGCGACCGACGGCAACGAGGACATCCAGCACCACGCCGACGACGTGATCTACGTGCCGCGGACGCCGAACTTCCTGCAGGCGTCGCTCGCCGTGATCCCGCTGCAACTGCTCGCCTACCGGATCGCGCGGCTGCGCGGCCTGAACGTCGACCAGCCGCGCAACCTGGCGAAGACCGTGACGGTGGAGTAAGACTGCGGCCATGGGGTTGACCGAGCGTCTCGCCCGGGCGTGCGCGGCGCGGCCGAAGCTGACGCTCGCGCTGTGGGGCGCTGCCGTGCTGATCGCCTTCGCGCTTATCGCGACCTCGCTGCACGGGCTGAGCTCGAACTCGCACGTCGTCGGCAGCCCTGAGTCGACGAAGGCCGAGGACGCCGTCGCGCGGGCCTTCCCTGGCCAGAACCCGAACGGGAAGGGCGACGTGATCGTCGTCGCCTCGAGCCAGTACACGGTCGACTCGCCGCAGTTCAAGGCGTTCGCGGCGGGGCTCGCCCACAAGCTCCAGGCGACCGGGCAGGTCTACGCCCTGCGCAAGGTGGCCAAATCACACGACGGGCACGCCGCGCTCGCCTTCATCGGCATCAAGAGCGACTCCGGCGCGGCGAAGATCGAGCAGGTCGTGGAGAAGGCGAACGGCGGCGCCTTCCAGGTGGGCGTCACCGGCGACCACACCGCGAACTACGACTTCGGCAAGCAGTCGCAGACGGATCTCGAGACCGGCGAGCTCGCGTTCGGGCTCCCGGCCGCGCTGATCGTCCTCGTGCTCGTCTTCGGGGCGGTCTTCGCCGGGTTCGTGCCCGTGCTGATGGCGATCCTCTCGATCATCGTCGCGCTCGGCCTCGTGGCGATCATCTCGCTCGGGTTCACGCTCTCGATGTTCATCGTGAACATGCTCACGGGAATGGGACTGGCGCTCGGGATCGACTACTCGCTGTTCGTCGTGTCGCGCTATCGAGAGGAGCGCGGGCACGGGCTGGCCAAGGAGGACGCCATCGCCGCCACCGGCGCGACCGCCAGCCGCGCTGTGCTCTTCAGCGGC
>DATFSG010000116.1:0-7266 GCA_035262765.1 Gaiellaceae bacterium
GCGGCATCCGATCTACTCGGCCAAGCTGCTGCTCGGCGATCGACCCTGGCTGATCGGCTGGGCGATGGAGTCGGCCGGCTTCCTGCTCTACGTGGCGGCGCTCGCGCTTGCACCGCTGTCGCTCGTGCAGGCGATCGGCGCGGGCGGGATCGGCGTGCTCGCGTTCGTCTCGGCGCACCGGGCGGGGAGGTCGCTCACCCGCACCGAGCTCGGGGGCGTGCTGCTGTCGGTGCTCGGCCTCGTCGCGCTGGCCGTCTCGCTCCTCGGTGGCCATGCGAAGCAAGGAGGCGGCGAGATTGGCCCCATCCTCGTCTGGCTCGGGGCGACCGTGGTGGTCGCACTCGTGCTCGTGCTCGTCGGGCGCCGGCGTTGGGGGACAGCCGTTGCGTACGGCATCGCGGGCGGGCTGTTCTTCTCGCTCGGCGACATCTCGACGGCCGTGACGACGCAAGGCGGCGCGCGTGTGAGCTTCGTGGCGCTCATGCTGCTCGGCTACGGCGCCGGAACGGCGCTGCTCCAGATCGGCTACCAGGCAGGCGGCGCTCTGACGGTCGCCGGGCTGGCCACCCTGGTCACCAACGCTCTGCCGATCGCCGCCGGGACGGTGGTGCTCGATGAGCCGTTACCGGGCGGTGCGCTCGGAACGCTGCGCCTGGCCGCGTTCATCGCCGTCGTCGCCGGAGCGGTTCTGCTTGCGCGACAGCAGCCGAGGACAGGCGCCGGGCACGCGCCCGCGGGTGCGGAGGCGCCGACGCGCGGCTAGAATGCCCGTCCCACGCGGATGTAGCTCAGTTGGCTAGAGCGTCTGCTTGCCATGCAGAAGGTCGTGGGTTCGAGTCCCATCATCCGCTCTTCCGAACCCGCTGGAAACGGCGGGTTTCTCTATGGCATAGGGTGGTTCTTCGCGTCTGTATCGACAACGTTTGTCAGGTGCGAGAGGGTCGCCTTGTGGGCGGCGGAGTTGAGATGTCCCGAAGGCGCCAGCCGCTTCGTCTGGTGGCCCTGGGGCTCACCGCCTTGGCGCTCGCGGTGGCGATCGTTCCGCCCCTCTACGTCCAACATGGAGGAAACTTCGGTGGCTGCGTCGTGAGCGGGAGGCAGTATCGCGAACGAGAGATCACGCTCCTCCTCGGTCCTCTCGGCTCTGGGCTTCTTGTGTTCGCGGCGGTGCTCTTCCTGGCTCGAGCGCGGCAACGGCGGTCGCTTGGGATGGCGATCGCGGCTGGCATCACAACCGCAGTGGTCGTTCTCTTCGTCTCGTTCCTCGTGTTGGACCACAAGAATTACTTTCCGGACTGCTCGTGACACCCTCACGCTCTGTGCTAGACAGGCTGAAGCGGAGCGATGACCGTCGCCATGAACGGCATGCCGGCGGTCTTCGTGGTGAACGTCACGTAGAAGACGTCGACCGCTCCTTGCCCGGCGAGCCGCTGCACCGTGGCCGTGCCCGACGCGAAGCCGGACGCTAGCGCCTCGTCCACGGCCTCGGCGCTTTCGACCGTGTGCGCTCCGACGTCCTGGCCGAGCAGCTCTTCGAGCGTCGCGCCGAGGATCTCGCACGCTGCCGTGTTCGCCGCGATGTAGTGGCGGTGTTCGTCCCAGACGAGGAAGCCGACACTCGCAGCGCCGAGCGCTTCGGCGATCAGCTCGGCCTGGATCTCGGGCCGCGCGAGGGAGGCGGACGTCGACATGGTCGAATTGTCCACGCTGCGAACGCTCAGAACAATCCCACGCAGTGGGCGAAATCGCTCAGGAGCCGTGCAGGTGGAAGTAGGCCTCGTAGATCCTCTTCGCGGTCGGCGCCGCCGCCTCGGCTCCGAAGCCGCCGTGCTCGACGTTGACGACTACGACCACCTTCGGATGGCTGTAAGGCGCCCACGACGCGTACCACGAACTGACCGGATCCGGCTCGGCGGTGCCCGTCTTGCCCGCGACCTTGATCGGGAATCCCGCGAACACCGGCTGTGACGTTCCTCCGACGTCGTTCGCAGCCTCGTAGAGACCCTGCCTGATCGCCCATGTGTACGGGGAGAGGTGCAGCGTCCGCACCGGCTTGTAGTGCAGCTTGTGGGACACGCCGTTCCGGATCACAGCCTCGCCGACGTGGGGCTGGACGACCTTGCCGCCGTTGACGAGGGCCGAGTACGCGACCGCGAGCTGCAGCGGGCTCACCTGCAGAGCGCCCTGGCCGATCGCGAGGTTGACCGTCTGGCCCTCCGTCCACGGGAAGCCGAACCGCTTCTCGAAGATCCGGCCCGGTCCCGGGAGGTAGCCCGTCGTCGCGCCGGCCAGGTCGCCCGGCGGCGTGTGACCGAGGCCGAGCTTGCGCGCCATGTCCTGGATGAGCGTCCCCTGCGCGCTCGGATTGTGCTGGTACACCAGCGCACCGAGCCGGTAGAACCATGTGTCGCAGGACTCCTCGAGCGCGGTGTGCAGGGTCATGGACGCGTTGACGCCCGGGTCGACGTTGTGGAAGACCGTGTCGCCGAGCGTGAAAGAGCCCGTGCAGTCGAGTGACGTGTACGGCGTGATCAGCCCGGCGCTGAGGGCGGCCTCGGCGATGATCGGCTTGAAGGTCGAGCCCGTCGGATACGCGCCGTCGATCGCCCGGTTCAGAAGCGGGACCGTCTTCGTCTGCTTGTACAGCTGCGACAGGTAGTGCGGGTTGTCAGCCGCGAGCTTCTGGTTGAAGGTCGGGTAGCTGGCCATCGCCTTGATCGCGCCCGTCCAGGGGTCGATCACGACGGCGGACGCACCAGTGGGTGAATGTCCGGCGAGGCGCGACTGCGCCATCCCGTAGAGCAGCGCGTTCTGCGTTGCCTTCTGCAGGCCTGTATCGATCGAGAGCTGCAGGGTCGGCGGCTGCTTTTGCGGCGGTACGCGGAGGGCGCCGGCGATGCGGCCGAAAGAGTCAACCGGGATCTTCGCCTGGACGAAGCCCGCGTTGAGCAGCGAGTCGTACGCCGCCTCGACGCCGCTCTGGCCGACCACCTCGCCCGGCTTCCCGTCCTTGTACGCGTGCGACTTCAGCTCCGGCGTGCTGATCTGACCGAGCAGGCCGAGGAACTCGCTGCCGAACGCGCCTTGCGGGTAGTTCCGGACGTCCTCGACCCCGACCTTGAAGGCCGGAAACTTCTGGCTCCGTTCCTGCACGTAGTTCGTAAGTGCGGTGCTCGGATTCTGGATGACGACGGCAGGGGCGAAGGGGGAGTGGAGGACAGAGCTCCGGAGGCGGCCAAGAAGGAGGCTCGTCGGTGTGCCCGTCAGGCGGGAGAGACGCTGGAGTTCTCGCGCGCCGGCCGGGCTCGGGTGCCAGCGGCCGTGTGCGTCGCGGCTGCCGAGCGAGGCTGCGTCGGCGTCGATGACCGGGTGTCCGGTCGTGCCGACGAGCAGGTGCTTGTTGGCGTCCACGATCGCGCCGCGTGTCCCGAACAGGTCCACGGTGCGGAAGGCCTGCGTGTGTGCCGCCCTTGCGTACTGCTTCCCGTGCAGGACCTGGATCGACCAGGCGCGCAGGACGAGCAGCGAGAGCCCGGCCACGACGACGATTGCCAGCCCGCCGATCCGGACGTAGAAACCGGGGCTGCGGAAGTAGGGCGCGTCGGCGCGCGAGTAGGGCTGGAGCCCCCGGCTACCCGGGAGATTGCGGGGAAGCTTCAGCCGACGGCGAGGTTCCGGTCTCGAGATCGCCACGAACTGCCGTCCAGAGTAGTCGCCGTGTGGCGAGACGGCTACTCGTCCGCGAGTTCGTCCGCGAGCAGCGAGAGCGCGAACGAGCGCCAGGCGAGCTCGGGATCGGCGCGAAGCGAGTCCACAGCGGCCGTTACGGCGGGCAGATCGTCCGTCGGCAGCTCGTCGAGCGCGGCGGCGAGCTGCGCACGGCGCTGTGGCGTGTCGAGCTCGTCCGAGAGGCGCTCGGCCGCGATCGAGTCGAGGCCGACGTCGCGATGCGGGTCTCCGCCGGCCGCGAGAACGAACATCGCGCGGCGGCGGGCCGCATTGAGCTCCTCGCCGTCGACGGTCACGCGATCCTGCACGAGCCAGCACAGCACGACCTTCAGCTCGCTCGCGGACTCGAGCTCCGCCCCCTCGAGTTCCTCGAGCCTAGCCCGGGTCCCGGCAGTCACCGGTCTCGCCTTCGCAGCAGCCGGCTTTGAAGCGGCACTTGGGGCACTGATAGCTCCCGTGGCGCCACTCCATCTCGGCGTTACAGCGTGGGCACGGCTCTTTCACGAGTCGGAGCGTACGGACTCGAGACGACGGAACTGCAAGACCTGTTCGAAGCCGAGTCGCTCGAGGATCGGCCGCGACATCGCTCCGGCGCCGACTGCGAGGGCCGGCGTGCCGCGGCGGACGGCCTCGTCCCACCGGGCGCGCACGACCGCCCGGTAACCGCCGCGCCCGCGCGCCCACGTTGCGGTCGAGCCGCCGAGGAGATAGCCGCCGGCACGCGTGTAGATCGCCTTTCCGACCGAGGCCATCCGTCCGTCGACCCAGGCAGCAAAGGTCGGATCCAGTTGATGCTCCCATTCCACGGCGAGCTCCTCGTCGTTCGGCATGCTCTGGTGCGGGTTGGCGAAGGCGTCGAGCGCGAGCTGCCGCGACTCGACGAACTCCTCGAACGTCTCGATCTGGCGTGCCTCGACCCCCTCGACCGCGGGCGGTTCCCTCGCGAGGGTCATCGCGGCGTGGAGATAGTCGTCCTCGACGCGCTGCAGCCCGGCGGCGAGGAAGGCGTCCTCGTCGGGCGTGGAGCGCTCGGTCAGCCACCAGCTCGCGCGCTTGGTGCCGCTCTCGTGCATGAAAGCGTCCACGTCCGCGATCGCGCCCGCAAGCTCGTCCTCACGAAGCCGAATCCGCTCGACCTGCGCCCAGGTATGCCCGACCTCGGCGCTCAGCGCCAGTCGGTCGTCGACCTCGAGCAGACGACCAGGCGCGGGATCCAGGAAGGGACCCATGCCCTCGGCGAAGTCGACGAGCTCCGACACGGAGCTAGGCTACTCGGCATGACCGAGACGGTCGACGCGCCCACCGCCACGCGCATCCCGCACTGGATCGGCGGCCGCCGGGTCGAGGGCGGCTCCGGCCGCAGCGGCCCGGTCTACAACCCGGCGACAGGCCGCCAGACCGGCGCCGTCGACTTCGCGACCGTCGAGGAAGTGGACGCGGCCGTCCAGGCGGCGCGCGAGGCGTTCCCCGCGTGGCGTGCGACGTCGCTGGCGAAGCGGGCTGAGCTCTTCTTCCGGATTCGCGAGCTTCTTCACGCGAGGCGCGAGGAGGTGGCCGAGATCCTCACGCGCGAGCACGGCAAGGTTCTCTCCGACGCGCTCGGAGAGGTGACGCGCGGGCTCGAGGTCGTCGAGTACTGCTGCGGGATCCCGCAGCTGATCAAGGGCGAGCACTCGGAGCAGGCGTCGACCGGAATCGACGTCTATTCGATCCGGCAGCCGCTCGGCGTCGTCGCCGGCATCACGCCGTTCAACTTCCCCGCGATGGTGCCCATGTGGATGTGGGCGCCGGCGATCGCGTGCGGCAACTCATTCGTGCTCAAGCCCTCGGAGAAAGATCCATCCGCATCGCTTTGGACCGCCGAGCTGCTGCGGGAGGCAGGACTGCCCGACGGCGTCTTCAACGTCGTGATGGGCGACAAGGTCGCCGTCGATGCGATCCTCGAACATCCCGATATCGCGGCCGTTTCCTTCGTCGGCTCGACGCCGATCGCCCGCTACGTCTACGAGAACGCGACGGCAAGCGGCAAGCGCTGCCAGGCGCTCGGCGGCGCGAAGAACCACATGATCGTGCTGCCCGATGCCGACGTGGCTACCGCGGCCGATGCGGCGATCTCGGCCGGCTACGGCTCGGCCGGCGAGCGGTGCATGGCCGTCTCCGTCGTGGTGGCCGTCGGCGACGTCGCGCAGCCGCTCGTCGACGCGATCAGGGAGCGGATCCCGAAGGTGAAGGTCGGCGACGGGATGGATCCGGCGTCGGAGATGGGCCCGCTCGTGACGGGCGAACATCGCGACAAGGTCGCGTCCTACGTCGAGAACGCACCCGGCGAGGGCGCCACGGTCGTGGTGGACGGCCGGGAGGACGTGCCGGAGGAGGGCTTCTTCCTCAACCCGAGCCTCCTCGACGGCGTGACGCCCGAGATGAAGGCGTACGTCGACGAGATCTTCGGGCCGGTGCTCGGCGTGACGCGTGTCGAGACCTACGAGGAAGCGGTGCGGCTCGTCAACGACAGCCCGTATGGCAACGGCGTCGCGATCTTCACGCGCGACGGCGGCGCGGCCCGCCGGTTCCAGTTCGACGTGCAGGCGGGGATGGTCGGGATCAACGTCCCGATCCCGGTGCCCGTCGCGTACTACTCGTTCGGCGGCTGGGGCGACTCGCTCTTCGGCGACCGCCACGTCTACGGGCCCGAGGCGATCGACTTCTACACGCGCGGCAAGGTCGTCACCTCGCGCTGGCCCGATCCCGCGACGTCGAAGATCGACCTCGGCTTCCCGCAGACGCGCTGACGATGCCGTTCATCGACGTTCCGGCCGGCGACGGCTCCAACATGGAGCAGGTCTTCGAGCTTCGTCCTGAGGCCTTCGCGGCCTGGCGGCAGCTCGTCACCGCCGTGAAGAGGACGTCAGACGAGCGGCGGTACGAGCTCGCGACCCTTGCGGCAGCGCGGAAGCTGCGCTCGTCCTACTGCTCGCTCGCGCACGGGAAGGTGCTCGCGCAGGAGTTCTACGACTTCGAGTCGGTGCCCGCGCTGCCCGACGGCCTGGACGACGCCGACCGGGCAATCATGGCGTTCGCGGAACAGGTCGTCGCCGACGCAACGGCCATCACCGCGGAGGACGTCGAAGAGCTCCACCGGCAGGGTCTGAGCGACGGTGAGATCTTCGACGTCGTGCTTGCCGCGACGATCCGCTGCTTCTTCTCAAAGACGCTCGACGCGCTCGGCGTGCAGCCGGATGCGGATTACGCGGAGCTGGACCCGGCGTTCCGCGACGCGCTCACGGTCGGCCGGCCGATCGCGGGCACGTGATGCCGCACCACAAGCCGCTCGACGCGCGCGAGATGCCGCGCTTCTCGGGGATCAGGACGTTCATGCGCGCGCCGCACACGCGGGACCTCGCCGGCGTCGACGCGGCCGTCTACGGCATCCCCTACGACACGGCGACGAGCTTCCGGACGGGCCCGCGCTTCGGGCCCGAGGCGATTCGCTCGGCCTCGGCGCTCCTGCGGCCGTACAACCCGGCGCTCGAGGTGAAC
>DATFSG010000117.1:0-3220 GCA_035262765.1 Gaiellaceae bacterium
CCCTGGAAGAGCATCACGAACGCCCCGAGCCCGAAGACGAGCGGCGCGAAGATCCGCCGCGAGCGGCTCAGCGCGAGGACCGCCTCCTCGACCGCGGCCTCGTCGTTCTTGCGGATCGCCTCGATGAGCGCCCGACTCTGCCTCACGACCATCTGCCGCCGCGACTCCGGCCGCTCGGCGGCGTCGTTCATTCGCTCAGGGCGGGAGGACTGTCAGTCTCGGGCGACTCTTCGCTACGAGCCTTCTCGCCCGCGCGCCACTCGAGCCAGACCGGGGAGAAGACGGCGCAGACGAGCGACAGCGTGACCATGACGAACAGATAGCCGACGAGCGTGAGAGCGACGCCGAAGGAGCCGAACGCCTTCCCGTTCGTCGTCAGCGTCGCCGGCAGGAAGAGCGGCGAGACGGCGGCGGTGCCGCCGAGCACGATCGTCGCCGCCACCGCGCCGGGCAGCAGCTTGCGCATACTGATCCGCCGGTGGAGCAGGAAGTGCGGCGTTCCCAGCCAGAACGCCAGCGAGCCGATGATCCAGAGCGGGACGAGCACGGCCCAGCGGCCAGTGTCGCCGAACTCGGACTGCGCGATCACGACACCCGTCAGCGCGCCCGCGAAGACGAAGAAGAAGATCGAGTAGAGCACCTGATCGGTCGGCTTCGCGACGCTGATGCCCCACGCGCGCGCATAGACGTCCTGGTAGAGCTGACCGATTCCGATCCCCCAGAAGAAGAACGTCACCACCATGGTGAGCGTGGCCGCGAGCGCGTTCGACGACGCGCTGCCGAAGGTGTCCTGGACGAGCGTGGCAGTGGAACCGGTCAGGTTCAGGTGGTTGACCAGATGCAGGGCGAAGGCGTTCTCGTTCCCTCCGACCTTGTACAGCAGGGCGACGAATGCGAGCGCGGCCGGGAGCACCGACAGGCACGAGTAGAGCGAGATCGCGCAGCCCGAGTTGCGACTGGCGGCGAAGTAACGGCGGAACCAGTCCAGACCGAGCCGGCCGAGCGGCTTGTCCGACTGCTTGAGCAACCAGCCCCAAATCCGCTGGACGCGATTGCCCGGCTCGCCTCCGTTCTCTTTGAGCTCTTCGGTTGTCATCTCTGCCCTCTCCGCGCATTATCAACTTCACGAGGACAAGGCGGCGGGGGAGGAACGTGTGACCGCGTCGAGCCTGACGCGACCAACGCCATGGGGAGCAGAGCGTGGTCCTCGAGATCACCAGCTCGTCGGCCGGCTCCCCCTGGGCAGCGCCGGCGTTCATCTCCGTCAACGGCGAGGCGGTGAGCTCGGACGGACATGCGGTCTCCTTCAACCTCTAATGGGACAGAACGCGCGCGGAGCCGGCGACAACAGCTGTGTGTTCGGCGGCTCCTTCGTCGTGACCTGAGCCGCCAGACGAAGATTGGGGTCCCGCTCCTGGAGCGGGACCCCAATCGGTGCGTGTACCGCCTAGGTGATCGCGAAGTTGCCCTTCAGGCCCCACGAGGCGTGATGGTCGATCGTGTCCTTGTACGGGTATCGGCCCTTCCGGTTGAAGGTGACCCGCAGGGTCTCCGACTGACCCTGCGCGAGCGCCCTCGTCGTCTGGCCGTTGATGCTGAAGTCGTGGCGGTACGAAGCGTTGTTTCTGACCTTGAAGATCACGACGCCTCGCGGCGCGGTCTTCGCGCTCATCTTGAAGATGGATTGGTGGATTTCGACCGTGATGATCGTCTTGGCCAGGGGGGCTCTGTGAGTTGCAAGCGCCGACGCCGGCCGGAGGCCGGCCTGGGCGAGCGCCAGCCCGAGTGCGCAGAGCCCGGCGATCATGAGTGCCTTGCACTTCATCTGTTCGTCCTTCCTCGCCGGTGGTGGCGGCTAGCCGTCCTCGCCTTGCGTGCCGGTGCCGCGGGGCTGCCAGCCGGGGACGTACTGCGGGCCGGGACCGGCGTGGACTGCTTGTGGGTCGCTGCCGTCCGAGGCGTTGACCGTGTAGACGATGCGAGTGCCCGCCGTGAAGTCGAGAGTGGCGATACGGCTTCCGTCCGGAGACCAGGCGGTGCCGTAGAAGGTGGCGCCGCTCGTGATCGGGTGCTGGCCGGAGCCGTCGGCGTTCATCACCCAGATGTCTCCCCAGCTGGGGCTGACGGTGTCCGCGATGCCGTGCGTGTCTGCGAGATACGCGATTTTCGTGCCGTCAGGGCTCCAGTCCGGCACCTGGTCCTTCGGCTGCGCGTCGAAGGTGAGCTGCGTCTGGCCCGAGCCGTCGGCGTTCATGAGCCACACCTGCCAGGTACCTGTGCGGTCGCTGGTGAAGGCGATCTTGCTCCCGTCCGGCGAGAAGGCCGGATAGGCGTTGTTGCCCTCACCGCTCGTCAGCCGGGTTAGACCGGTGCCGTCGCTGTTGACGACGTAAATGTCGCGGGTGGGCTCGCCGGCGGGCTTGGCGGTGAATACGAGCTTGCTCCCGTCGGGCGAGAAGTCCGGGAAGATCGCCGGCCCCGACATGTGCGTGACCTGCTGCTTGTCGGTGCCGTTCTGCCTCATCGTCCACACCTGGACTGGGCCGCCGCCTTTGCCGGAGCAGTAGGCGATCCGGTTTCCGTCGGCCGAGTAGGCGGCGCAGGCGTCGAAGCCGGGGTCGGTCGTGAGCCGACGGAGGTCCTGCCCGCCCGGCAGGGCCGTGTAGACGTCGACGTTGCCGTCGACCTTCATCCCGAAGGCGATCCGGCCGTTGGTGTCCCCGGCGTAGGTGGCACGAGCTGAACCGCTGAGCGCGGCGAGAGCGACGAGCGCGCAGATGGCTGCGACTGCTGTGGAGGCGAGAAGCCTCTTCATCGTCGTTCCTCCTTCTGTTGTCGATGCCGTGAATGGCCCGTGACCCGCCAGGCGACCTTCACGTGCGGCTGATCGGTCGCGATCGTGAAGCGGCCGTCCTCGAGCTCGGCCGTGACTCGTGCGCTGCTGGGGGGCTCGAGGTCGCGCAGGTCGTAGGCGAGTGGGGGCTCGAGCGGCCCGGCCTCGGCCGGCAGCCGGACGGTGGCGAAGCCACCCGCGTCGGTCCACACCTCTCCGTGGTAGGAGGCAGCCGACGTTGCCGGTGATTTCGCTGAGCGGGCCATCACCGACGAAGGTGGACGGCCGGGGTAACGGTTCGCTCAGGACCGCGTTAGGACCGCCACTCGCTGCTGGTTCCCAAATGCTTGCATTTGCAGCTGAAAACGCGATAAAACGGCACCGTGG
>DATFSG010000118.1:0-3600 GCA_035262765.1 Gaiellaceae bacterium
GCGCCGCTCGATGAAGCCAGGTGGAGAGTAGGGCCGTATTCGTTCAACGATCGACTTCTTGTTGCCCTCGCCCTGGCGCGCTTCAAGTTTGTCCTTGCCCGGCGGCTCCTGACCGAAGGTGGAGAGCCAGATCCCGAAGCCGTTTGCTGCTCTCGCGATCGGCGCGCCGACGAGGGTCAGGCGCACCAGGTAGCTGCCCAGAAAGACCACGAGCGGTAGGAATGTGCCGAACGACATGAACCAGCCGTAGCCCGCCCAATGCCTGATTGAGGTGCCAACGCTCCGCGGCCGCCTCGAACTACTGTCGCCGTCAACCTCTCCTTCCACACACACATAGTCCCCCAGGCGGCGGCTGGCTTGCGTTAGCGGGCGTCCCTGCGGGTGAGTTATGTCGATTCACCAGGTCGGCCAGATGCTAGGGACTCGCTAGGGTCCGCGTTCCGCTTCGCTGCTGATCTTGGCTCGCGCGGTCGTTCGGTGCAGGGGACTTTGGTCGCCATCGCTCCGGTGGTGGAAGCGCGCGCGCGTCGGATCGGCCGCCGCCAACATATTGTGTGCGCGCCCGGGATTGCGGCGGTTTGTAGCCGACGCGGATGCATAGGGCAGTTTGACTCGGCCGGCTCGCGCAGCGGACTCGACCCGGAGTACTCATTCGTCCGGGGTGAAGTCCGGAAACGCGCAGGCCCGAGGCCACACTGCGGAGATACGCTTCGCAGTCGGTGCCGTCGACGCGGGCGGGGTGTGCGCGTTCTGCGCATCGTGGAGCGGGAGTAGCTATGACCTCTGACAGGTCCGCGCGGCCGGTGCTCTCCGACGCGCAACTCGGGCAGATGCTCGAGCTCATGAAGGCATCCGACAGCGTCGAGCTCAAGGTGACCATTCCCGACTCTCAGCTGCGCTCGACGGTCAACGCCCTCGGGATGGATCCGCTAGATGCCCAGATCCGTCAGGTGTTCTTCTTCGACACACCCGATCTGACCCTCGACAAGCACGGCGTTGTGGTGCGGGCACGACGGGTACAGGGCAAGGGCGACGACTCGGTCGTCAAGCTCCGTCCGGTCGTCCCGTCGGAGCTTCCCGGGGAGATCCGTCGGTCGCCAAGCTTCGGGGTCGAGGTGGACGCGATGCCCGGCGGGTTCGTCTGCTCCGGATCGATGAAAGGCAGCCTCGGCGTAGGTGCCGTGCGGCCCGTCGTCGTGGGTGGGAATCAGCCGATACGTAAGCTCTTCTCGAACGAGCAGCGGGACTTCTTCGCAACGCACGCGCCCGAAGGCGTCAGCCTGGACGAGCTCTCGATCCTCGGCCCGATCTTCGTGCTGAAGTTGAAGTACCAGCCGCCAGAACACACGCGCAAGTTGGTCGCCGAGCTTTGGCTGTATCCCGACGATAGGAAGATCCTCGAGCTGTCTACGAAGTGCCTGCCGAGCGAGGGCTTCCAGGTGGCCGCGGAGACGCGGGCATACCTCGCCGCGCGCGGCGTCGAGCTCGGCGGAGAACAGCAGACGAAGACGCGGACCGCGCTCGAGTTCTTCGCGCACCAGCTCAAGACGGCTACCGAGGACGGAAAGACGGACTCGGCCGCTGTATGAGTCGGTGCGTTCTCGATGATGCGAGGAGCCGACGCAACATCGATCCGATCATGCCGTAATGCAGAAGTCCGATGCGGCCCGACCCGCTGGTCACGCATGTGATCACCTCCGGGCGACCGCTGCAACGTGCAGAAGCTGGCGTCGAATCGATCGGCGCGGTCAACCGGGTGCCCGGTCAGCGAACCCGCCCTACGATGGGCAGCAAGACGGAATCTCCCGGTGGTTGACCAAACGCTTACGCCCGGCTGCGGTTCCCCTCGGCCGCGTCGTTACCAGCCCACTTACGGAATTACCACCTCTCGAGGCCGAGGTCAGCCCGGAACGCGTTGACGAGCTTCCCTCGAATTCCATGACCCTCTATGTGATCGACCTCCTCCCAGTAGACCGAGCACCAGCGGTCGGCCGCACGCGTCGCGCAGACGCGCGCCGCTTGTGCGCAGCGATCAGCGCAGCGACCTGAAGGCCGCCCGGATCTCTTCGCTGAAGAGCTGCGGCTGCTCCCAGGCGGCGAAGTGGCCGCCCTTGTCGACCTCGTTGAAGTAAATGAGGTTTGGGTAGGCCCGTTCGGCCCAGCTCCTCGGCGCTTGGTATTGCTCGCCGGGAAAGACGCTCACGGCCACGGGAATGGAGACGCCCTTCACGTTGAAGAAGCCGCCCTTGTATTCCCAATAAAGGCGAGAGGCGGAGACCCCCGTGTTCGTCAGCCAGTAGAGCGTGACGTTGTCAAGGATCTCGTCACGCGTCAGCTCGCCTGTGTCGCTCGTGGCCCGGTTGAGACCCGACACGAGGCCTGCGGCCGGCTGGCCGCCACCATCGCCGTGGTCGAGAAGCCAGGCGGCGAGGCCGACGGGTGAATCCGCGATGGCGTACAAGGTTTGCGGTCGCGACCCCATGAACCTGGCATAGTCGACCTGCTTATAGGTTGTGAGCAGGTGTTCCCACGCTCGCCGTTCGTCATCTGGGAGGTCGGATGGTGGTGGGTCGCCGGCGAGCGTGGCCTTGTCGACGTCTGCCGGCACAGTGCCGGGCATGCTGTTGTGAATCGCGAGCAGACCCTCGAGTTCCTGCACGCCCATCCAGTCGACGACGAACGCACCCCAGTCGCCGCCTTGGGCGACGTAGCGGCCGTAGCCGAGGCGCTTCATCAATTCTGCCCAGGCTCGGCCCATGCGCTCGGGCCCCCAGCCGGTGCTCGTCGGCTTCCCCGAAAACCCGTAGCCCGGCATCGACGGAATAACCACATGGAAGGCATCCGCTGCGCTCCCGCCATGTGCCGTCGGCTCGGTCAGTCGATCGATGATCTTCAACTGCTCAATGATCGAGCCGGGCCAGCCGTGATTGACGACGAGCGGCAACGCGTCTTCGTGTTGCGAACGAACGTGGATGAAGTGAATGTCTAGCCCATCGATCTCGGTGATGAATTGCGGCAGGGCGTTCAGTGCCGCCTCGCACTTGCGCCAGTCGTACTCCGTCGCCCAATATCGTGCGAGTTCCTGAATCATTGCCAGCGGCACGCCCTGCGACTGATCCGCGACGGTCTCCTTCTCCGGCCAGTTCGTGGCCGTGATGCGACGGCGGAGGTCGTCCACTGCGTCCTCAGCAATGTCGACGTGGAAGGGGCGGATCGGATGGGCACCAGCCAGCCCCTCGGTCGTAACAGACACGTGCGCCTCCTATGTTTGATGACGGCACGAAGCCCGAGCGTCTCGCCCAGACCTCGCACCCGTCGAAGGCTCCTAGTCTGCTCCCTAGTGCCGGTGACTAGGCCACTCACACAAAAGCGATCGCCCTCCGCTAAATAACTCTGGGCCGGGGAGCCGTACGCTCTTTATCGGTATCCGTAGGGGACATTGCCATCTTGGACGTTCATATATCGCGGTTCATGGTCCAGGGGCGCGCGCAAGCGTATGACTCATTCGCCTGCGACTCTCAGAACGACCTTTCCGTGCTTGCCGCGCTCGGAGACGCGGGCGAAGGCGGCGAGCGCGTCCTCCAGCTCGAAGACCGAGTC
>DATFSG010000119.1:0-7462 GCA_035262765.1 Gaiellaceae bacterium
TTCCCGAGCTACGTCCTGACGGCCGCGAAGGTCGGCGCCGAGGCTCGCCGCGTCCCGCTCCGCGACCACACGTACGACCTCGACGGCCTGCTCGCTGCGATCGGCCCGCGGACGAAGCTCGTCTACGTCTGCCACCCGAACAACCCGACGGGGACGGCCAACGGCCGGGAGGAGCTGCTCGCGTTCCTCGACCGGCTGCCCGAGCACGTCCTCTGCGTCCTCGACCAGGCGTACTTCGAGTACATCGACGACCCGGACTACGTGAGCGGGATCGACCTCTTCCGCGAAGGTCGCCGGATCGCCGTGCTGCGCACCTTCTCGAAGATCTACGGGCTCGCGGGCCTGCGGGTCGGCTGGGCGGTCGCGCCGGCCGACGTCGCCACGGCGACGAGCAAGGTGCGACGCGCATTCGACGTCGCGGCCACGGCTCAGGCGGCCGCTCTCGTCAGCCTCGACGACGCGCAGGAGATCGCGCGGCGGCGGGAGCTCAACGCGACCGGCCGCGACCGGTTGGCCGAGATCATGCGCGGTCACGGGCTAGACCCCGTCGGCCCATCTCGCGGCAATTTCCTCTTCGCCGACGTCGGCGGAGGGCGCGAGCTGTTCGAGCGGCTGCAGCGGGAGGGCGTCATCGTCCGCCCACTCGACGGCTTCGGCGCACCCGAGGCGATCCGCGTCACGGTGGGCACGCCCGAGGAGAACGAGTTCTTCGCGGTCCGCCTCGGACACGTCCTTTCAGGCGTCTCGTAAACAGCCTGCATCGGTGGTACTTTCGAGCCGAAGCTCGTGAGGTTGTCGTCAGCCCAGCTCACGCCGCTCAGGCTCTCGGGATTCCGGAACCTCTTTTTAGCGACGCTCTGCTCGAGCGCCGGCACGCTGATCGCGGCCGTTGCGCTCACCATCGACGTCCAGCAGCGGACTAACTCCGGCGTCTGGGTCGGAGCCGTGCTCGTGGTCGAGTTCCTGCCGACGGTCTTCGTCGGTCTCCTGCTCGGGCCGCTCCTCGACCGGCTCGAGCGCCGCTCGCTGATGATCGGAGCCGACGCCCTTCGGGTCGGGGTCTTCGTGGCCTTGCCGTTCGCGCCGAGCGCGGCATGGGTCGTCGGGCTCGCGGCGGTCGCAGGTCTCGCGAACGGCTTCTTTCGCCCGGCCGTCTACGCAGGCGTCCCGAACCTGGTGCCCGACGAGGAGCTGCCGCGCGCCAACGCGCTGCTGCAGGGTGTCGAGAACGCGAGCTGGGCCGTCGGTCCGCTCCTCGGCGCCGGTCTGACTGCGGCAGCCGGGCCGTCGGCCGCGTACACGATCAACGCGGCGTCGTTCGCCGTCTCCATCGTTCTCGTGCTGCGCATCCCGCCGCGGCTGCTGCAGAGCGAGCGCGCGCTCTCGCGCGGTCACTGGCGTGATCTCCGGGACGGCTTCGGCGCGACGTTGCGCTCGCCGTCGATGCGGGCGGTGCTCGTCGCGTGGGGCATCGCCATGCTCGCGACCGGCGCCGCGAACGTCGCTGAGATCTTCCTCGCCAAGCACACGTTCTCGGCGGGCGATCTTGGTTTCGGGCTCCTCTACGGCGCGATGGGCTGCGGCCTCGTGATCGGCAGCCTCGGGAGCGCCGGTGTGCTTTTCCGCTCCGGCGTCGCGCGCACCTACGGCGGCAGCCTCACGCTGATGGCAATGGGCTACGCAGGGGCGGCGCTGAGCCCGAACGTCTGGGTCGCCGCCGGTTGCGTCCTCGTCGCAGGCGTGGGGAACGGGGCGGCGATCACCTGCAACGCGCTGCTCGTCCAGCGCGGCACCTTCGACCTGATGCGCGGACGAGCGCTCACCTTCGTGATGAGCATCACCTATGCGCTCGCAGGGGTCGGCAACCTGCTCGGGGGGGTGGTTCTCCAGCACAAGGACCCACGGTGGATCTGGGGCGGCTGCGGCGTGCTGCTGTTCGTCGCTGCCGTCGCCGGCCGGGTGATGGCCGGCAAGCTCGGGGGCGAGACGCCCGCGGAGGACGAGCTTCGGCGCAAGATCACGCCCGTGGCAGCGGCCCACTAGAGTCCTCGCGGTGCCCGGCCGCCGCGACTGGACGCGTGAGGACCTTGCCGCCGGCGTCCGGGAGGGCGACCGGCGCGCGCTCGCGCGGGCGATCTCGCTCGTCGAGGACGGCGACCCGCTGGCGTACGGCGTCGTGGCCGATCTCTATCCGCAGACCGGCTCGACGTTCTCGGTCGGCGTCACCGGCCCGCCCGGGGTCGGGAAGTCGAGCCTCGTCTCGGCCCTGATCCGGCACGTCCGCGAACGGGAGATCACGGTCGGCGTCGTGTCGGTCGATCCCTCGAGCCCGTTCTCGCATGGCGCGCTGCTCGGCGACCGGATCCGGCTCAGCGACCACTTCCTCGACCCCGATGTCTTCATCCGCTCGATGGGGACGCGCGGGCACCTCGGCGGCCTCGCCGAGGCAGCTTTGCAGGCGCTGCTCGTGCTCGACGCCGCCGGCAAGGACGTCGTCTTCCTCGAGACGGTCGGCGCGGGGCAGAGCGAGGTCGAGGTGATCGGGATCGCCGACACCGTCCTGCTCGTGCTCATGCCCGGATCCGGAGACGCCGTGCAGGCGTTGAAGGCGGGAATCATGGAGATCCCGGACGTGATAGCGATCAACAAGATGGACAATCCCGCGGCCAAGACGATGCTCAACGAGGTGCGCTCGATCCTTGCCCTCGACCGCAGCGCCGACTGGAACCCGCCGATCGTGCTCACCGAGGCGGTGCGGGGCGAGCACGTGCCCGAGCTGTGGGAGAAGGTCGAAGAGCATCGCGCCTTCCTCGAGCAGAGCGGGCAGCTCGAGGAGCGGCGCCGGGCGAATCTCGCACGCGAGGTCTTCGCGGTCGCCTCCAGCCGGGCGAGCCGCCACCTCGAGCAGGCGGTGGCCGACGACGCCGAGCTGCGGCGGCTCCTTGCCGAGGTGCAGGCTCGGGAGCTCGACCCACTGACGGCCGTACGGGAAATACTCGAGAAGGTGTTCCGGATCCACGATGGCGACGGCGACCGCACCCGGGCTTCCTGAGATCGAGCGCGCGCGCGAGCGGCTCGACGGAGTCGCGCGCGTCACGCCGGTCTACCCGTCGGAGACGTTCTCGCGGCTCGCGGGCCGGCCCGTCGTCCTCAAGGCCGAGAACCTGCAGCGGACGGGCTCGTTCAAGATCCGCGGCGCGTACGTCAAGCTCTCGAGCCTCGAGCCCGAGCAGCTCGCCGCCGGCGTCGTCGCGTCGAGCGCCGGCAACCACGGCCAGGCCGTCGCCTGGGCTGCCCGCGAGCTCGGCGCGCCTGCGCGCATCTTCATGCCGCAGGACTCGCCGATGGCCAAGGTCGACGCGACCCGCAACTACGGGGCGGAGGTCGAGCTCACCGGGGCGACGTTCGAGGAGACGCTCGAAACGGCGCAGGCCTACGTCGAGCAGACCGACGGCACGTTCGTCCATCCGTACGAGGACACGTTCATCATCTCCGGCCAGGGGACGATCGGGCTCGAGCTCGCCGAGCAGGTGGACGAGTTGGAGACGGTCGTGCTCCCGATCGGCGGCGGCGGCCTCGCATCCGGCATCTCGCTTGCGCTCCGCGCCGTCCGGCCCGGACTGCGGATCGTCGGCGTGCAGGCGGCCGGGACGCGGCCGGGTGGTCCCGGCTACTCCATTGCCGACGGAATCGCCGTCAAGGCGCCAGGCCGGCTCTCGACGGAGATCCTCGAGGAGACGCTCGACGACATCGTCACGGTCGGGGACGAGCAGATCGCCGAGGCGATCGTCCTGCTCGCCGAGCGTACGAAGTTCGTGGTCGAGGGCGCTGGCGCGGTGAGTGTCGCCGCGACGCTCGAGGGCCTCGTCGGCGGCGGCTCCGGGCCGGTGCTCGCGCTGCTCTCGGGCGGCAACATCGACGCGTCGCTCATGGTGCAGGTGATGCGGCGCGGGCTCGCGCTCGCCGGTCGCTATCTCGTCGTGCGCACGCGCGTCCCGGACCGGCCGGGCGAGCTCGCGAAGCTGCTCGACCTGCTCGCGGCCGAGCGAGTGAACGTCGTCGAGGTCGAGCACCAGCGCGAGGCGGCGTGGGTCCCGGTCGGTTACACGGGAGTCGAGCTCACGCTGCTCACCCGCGATCCGGAGCACGGCGAGCAGCTCTTGCGCGAGCTCGACGAGTGGGGCTATCCGGCCGAGCGTCTCGATTGAGCCGCCGCTTCGACGAACTGCCTGGCCTGGTCGAGGAGAAGCTCGGCGAGTACGCGCGCGTCGTCCTCGTCTACTTCGACGCCTTCGGGTGGCGCTTTCTCGAGCGTCACGCCGACCACGCGCTCTTCGCCGGGGCGGAGGTCGAGCGCTGGTCGTCGTGCTTCCCGTCGACCACGACCGTCCACTCGACAACGATCCACTCCGGGCTGCCCCTGGGTGAACACGGTCTCTACGAGTGGAACGTCCTCGAGCCGCGCCTGAACCGGCTCGTCACTCCGTTGTGGTTCTGCTTCGCGGGTGACGACCGCCCCGGGACGCTCTTCGAGGCCGGGATCACCGCTCACGACCTCTTCCCCGAGCACACGCTCTACGAGCGGCTCTTGCCGCTGCCGAGCCACGTTGCGATGCCGTCGGGGATCGCTCGTTCCGAGACGAGCAAGATGCTCCTCCAGCCCGCGACGGTGCACCCGTTCGACGACAACGCCGAAGGCCTCGCCCGGCTGTGCGGCGCCATCGCGGCGGAGGAGCGCGCGTACGGCACGATCTATTTCGGCGACGCGGACGCGCTCATGCACATGGCCGGGCCGGACGCGCCGGACGTCGCGGCGCTGATGGAGGAGACGCTCTCGGCGATCGCGGCGGCGCCGTGGCCGGAGGGGACGCTCGTCCTTCTCACCGCCGATCACGGGATGGAAGGGATCTCGCCCGAGCGCACCGCCTACGTGAACGTCGTCTGGCCCGAGCTCGAGCAGCACATGGCTCTGGGGGCTGACGGCAAGCCGCTCGCGCCGGCCGGGTCCTGCCGCGACCTTTTCCTGCACGTCCTGCCGGAGCGGCTGGACGAGGTCGAGGCGCGACTCGGCGAGCTGCTCGCCGACCTAGCGGAGGTAAGAACGGTCGAGGCGCTGCTCGCCGAGGGGTTGTTCGGGGAGAACGTGACCGAGGCGCTGACCTCGCGGCTCGCGAACCTCGTGGTTCTCCCGGCCGCCGGCGAGGCCGCCTACTGGCTCGAGCCGGGGCGCTTCGAACAGCGCTTCCTGGGCCAGCACGGCGGGCTGTCGGCGAACGAGATGGAGATTCCGCTCGTCAGCTGGACTGCGGGCGGCTAGCCGGCTGACGGAAGAGGGGCTCCGAGTCCCGCGTTAGTGCCCTTGTGCTCCCCGCACAAAGGTCATCGGAGACGCCGACCGCGCCCGTGAGGCGCGAGCTGACCGCGGTCGATCCGCGGGGCTCCGCGAGCGCACGTCGCACGGCTGGGATCAAGCGCGGACTGCCTTTCGGGATCGCCGTGTTCGCGATCTCGCTCTCGTTCGGAGTGCTCGCACGCCCGGTCATCGGTCCGTGGGCGCCGATCGTCATGTCGATCTTCGTCTTCTCGGGGGCGGCGCAGTTCGGCGCGCTCGCGGTGCTCATCGCCGGCGGCGGCACCGCCGCCGCGATCGCCGCGGGTGTCCTGCTCAACGCTCGCTACCTCGCGATGGGGCTGGCACTCGCTCCGTCGCTGCGAGGGCGCGCTCTATCGCGGGCAGCCTTCGCCATGCCGATGGTCGACTCCTCGTGGGCGGCGGCAAGTAGGGGAGACGGCACCTTCGACCCGTGGTACCTGGTTGGCGTCAGCATCCCGCAATACATCGGCTGGGTGCTCGGGACGGTCGTCGGGGTTCTGATCGGATCGAGGCTCGGCGACCCGAACGCGCTTGGTCTCGACGCACTGTTCCCGGCCTTCTTCATTGCGCTCCTGTTCGAGGAGGCACGCGGGAGACGGCGGATCGTCGCCGCGGGCGGCGGAGCTGGGATTGCGCTCGTCCTGACTCCGGTGGTGCCGGCGGGGCTGCCGATCCTGGCCGCGGCGGCAGCCGCGGTCGCCGCCTCGAGGAGACGGTCGTGACCGCGATCTGGGTCGTGATCGCCGCGCTCGCCCTCTCGACGGCCGCACTGAAGGTCGCCGGGCCGCTGGCGCTTGGGGGCCGTCCGCTGCCGGTCAAAGCGCTGAACGTGGTCGAGCTGCTCGCCTCGGCGCTGCTTGCCGCGCTCGTCGTGGTCGAGACCTTCGGCAAGGGACATTCGCTGACGCTGGACGCGCGGGTCGTCGGGGCGGCGTTCGCCGCCATCGCGGTCTGGAGGCGGGCGCCGATGATCGTTGTCGTGCTCGGCGCGGCGGCAGTGACGGCAATCGCTCGACTGCTCGTCTAGTCAGTCGCCGTGAACAAGCGCCAGCGGCGTTGGCGGACGTGGCTAACCGCCGCAGCGGCGGAACGAGCTGACCTCGCCGCCGTTGGCCCGCCAGTCGGCGACTCCGCCATCGAGCACCGGCCGGGCGTCGAGGCCGGCCGCCTGGAGTACGCTCGCCGCGACCGCGGCACGGGGCCCTGACTCGCAGATCGTCACTATCGGTCGTCCGTTGAGCAGTCCCGCCTCCGCGGCGGCCGCAGCCGTGCGGTAGGGGAGGTGCCGCGACCCCGGGATGTGCCCCTCGTCGCGCTCGTCTGCCTCGCGCACGTCGAGCAGTTCGACCGAGTCGTCCGTGAGCAGCCGCTCGAGCTCGTCGAGCGAGACGGGCTCGAGCTTCTCCAAGCCGCCGCCCTCCGTCCAGCCGGCGACGCCGAACAGCCCGACCGCCTGCAATCCCCGTGCGGCCTGCAGGGCCTCGGCCTCGTCTGCAGCATGGACGACCACAGGACGCTCGGGCAGGACGAACCCGGCCTTCGTGGCGAAGCCCGTGCCGGAGACCGGGATGCCGACGGCTCCCGGCTCGTGGCCGGCCGCGAAGACCTCGGTCGGGCGAACGTCGAGCACGATCGCCTCCTGCGGGATCGAGTCAACCCGCTCGAGCGGCGGCTGCGCTCCCAGCACTTCGCCGCGATTCAGCTCGACGATCCGCTCCATGTTCGGCGGCCGCGGCGGCTGCGGGCCGAGCCGCGCGGCGAGGAAATCGGCGAGCTCGCCCTGGAGCGCCGGGTTGAAGCGGCGCTCGAACCCTATGGTCGTCGACGCCTTCGAGCTCATCGCAGCGCCGCAGAGAGAGCCGGCGACGTGGCCGGGGAATACCTCGACGCCGTCTCCGAGCTCGACCAGCCGGCGCAGGCTGTGGAAGAGCCCCTCGGCTCCCTCCGGCGCCTCGACCGCGAGATCCGGCCGGCCCGCGTCGCCCACGAACAGCGAGTCGCCGGTGAGGACGAGCCACGGCTCGTCGCTCCGAGAGCGGTCGATCACCGCGAAGCAGCAGTGCTCGGGGCGGTGGCCCGGCGTGTGGA
>DATFSG010000120.1:0-13817 GCA_035262765.1 Gaiellaceae bacterium
AGGACCAGGCCGTGCGCTCCGGCCTGTACACGCTCCGCGACTACAACTTCGAGCTCCCCGACGACAACTTCGAGGAGCACGCGACGATCGTCGACAGCGTCCCGGTGGGAATCGTCACGCACCACCTGAAGCTGCCGGTCAACGAGGGCCTCGAGATCTACGACTACCCGGGCGGGTATGCCAAGCGCTTCGACGGTGACCCGGAGATCCAGAACATCGACCCGGACGGGCAGCGGACGGTCGGCATCCGCATGGACCAGGAGGCGGCGCAGAGCATCCAGATCAGAGGAGGCGCGACCGCCCCGCAGTTGACTCCGGGATACGGGTTTACGCTGCAGCAGCACTTCGACGGCAACGGCCGCTACGTGCTGACGAGCGTCGAGCACTCTGCCCGGGCGAGGAATCCCGCCGGCGGCGGCCCCGCGACGTACACGAACCAGTTCACCTGCATCCCCGACGCGCTCCCCTTCCGGCCCGCACGCAAGACGCCGCAGCCGACCATCCCGGGGACGCAGACGGCGGTCGTCGTCGGCCCGGCGGGCGAGGAGATCCACACCGACGAGTTCGGGCGCGTGAAGGTGCAGTTCCACTGGGACCGGGAGGGCAAGAACGACGAGAACTCGTCGCGCTGGATCCGCGTGGCGATAGACCCCGGCGCACCGTTCAGTCCTCCGCAGATCGGCTGGGAGGTTGTCGTCGCCTTCGAGGAGGGCGACCCAGATCAGCCGATCGTCGTCGGCACCGTCTTCAACCCCCACCGACGTCCGCCGCCATGACCGAGAGACGAGAGGACGTGACCACGCAGGAGACCACCCGCCGCGGGATCCTCGGCCGCGGGCTCGTGCTGCTCGCCGGGCTCGGAGCGGCCGCTGGCGGGAGGATGGCGTTCGGGCAGAGCGGCAAGGACAGCTCGCTCGTCCTGTACGGGCGCAACTGGCGCGCCTTCGGGCGCAGCGGCCTGCCGCTCGAAGGTGAACGCATGTCGGTTCGCGGCGACCTGCTCGCGCAGCCCGGCGGCGAGCCCGTGGGCGAGTTCCTCGCCACGGCCTTCGCGCTCGGCGGCGCGGCGCATCCGGCGCAGGGCGAGCGTCTCGAGCTGCACACGTTCAAGCTGCGCGAGGGAACGATCTTCGGCACCGGGACGGCCAGCGGAATCGAGGGAGCCTTCGCCGTCCAGGGCGGCACCGGCCGCTTCGCCGGCGCGCAGGGCACCTACCTCGCGCGCCAGGGGCACGCCGAGCTCGGCGGCGACGGCGGGGCCGAATTCGTGTTCGCGCTGCGCGCCTAATAGAAAACCCCCGCAGTGCGGGGGTTTTCCGTAGCAGGCCTGTAAGCCGGATTCTGTCTAGGGTGGCCATCCATCTCTGCGGCTACCCGGCTCCTCGGCGGGCCACGTCGGCGGAGCCTGTTCGCCTTGCACCGGACGGGGTTTGACGAGCCGGCCCTGTCGCCAGGGCCGCTGGTGGGCTCTTACCCCACCGTTTCACCCTTACCGGCCGCGACTCCGGAGATCCGCGATCGGCGGTCTGTTTTCTGTGTCACTTTCCGTCGGCTTTCGCCGCCTCCCTCGGTCGTCAGACGATGTCGGGAGCGTCCTGCCCTGTGGTGTCCGGACTTTCCTCGACGCCCGAAGGCGCCGCGGTCACCCGGCCTGCGAGCCGGATTGTACCGCGGTCCCGGCGCGATCGACTCGCCCATGCAGGCGCATCGAGCACTCGGGGCAGCGCACGAGCGAGCCCTCGTGGAGGACGAACTCGCCGCACACCGGGCACTCCAAGGACGCTCCGCGCAACACCGCGAGGAGCTCCTGCTCGAGCGTCCGGTGGAGAGGCGTCGGCGGGGTCACAGCTCCCGGAACACCCCCACAACCTTGCCGAGGACCTGCACGTGCTGTGCGTAGATCGGCTCGAGCGCGGAGTTCTCGGGCTGCAGCCGGATCCGGCCGCGCTCGCGGAAGAACCGCTTCACCGTCGCCTCGTCGGCCGACTCGTCGTCGCCGGCGAGAGCGACGACTATCTCGCCGTCGCGAGCGTCCTGAGCGCGCCGGACGACCACGACGTCGCCTTCGAGAATGCCGGCCTCGATCATCGAGTCGCCCTTGACCCGCAGCAGGAAGTCGCCGCGCAGGTTCTCGGGCACAGCGATCTCGTCCTCGACGTTCTGGTCCGCCAGCAGCGGCCCGCCCGCGGCGATCTGCCCGAGCAACGGCAGCTTCGGCAGCTCGGCAGTGACGGCCTCGGCAGCCTTCTCGCGACCGACGAGCTCGAGCGCCCTCGGCTTCGTCGGGTCACGGCGCAGCAATCCCGCGCGCTCGAGATTCGCGAGATGTGCGTGGACCGTGGAGGGCGACGCCAGGCCGACGGCCTCGCCGATTTCGCGCACGGTCGGCGGGTAGCCGTGCCGGTCGACGTACTCGACGAGGAAGCTCCAGATCTCGCGCTGCCGGCCGGTCAACTCGGCTGTCGTCTGCATCTCACGCTCCGGGAGTCGGGGACGATGTCGAACACACGTTCGACAGCAGGGTACGGACTCCTCCGGACGACGTCAATAGAAAAGGCCGCCCAGAAGGCGGCCCGAAAGTGCGCTGGAGAGGACTTGAACCTCCACGGCCTGTTAAGGCCACTAGGCCCTCAACCTAGCGCGTCTACCAATTCCGCCACCAGCGCGAGAGCCCGCGCAGTGTAGCCAGCCCGAGAACTAGGTGAGGTAGCGGAAGAGGGCGATGCTGTTCGCGAAGAAGAGCACCGTCATGACCGCGGTGACCCGCGTCAGGTTCCGCTCCACGATGTGCGTCCCGCCCTGGGACGCCGGGGTGAAGCCCAGCCCTCCCATGCCGGCGTCGCGGCCGGAGTGCATGAGGATGAGCGACACCATCGCGACGACGATGAGCACCTGGGTGACTGCGAAGAACGTGAGCACGCGCTCAGGGTAGCCGTCGCTGCGTCACTTCGACGATCGCCGCGACGAGCTCCGAGGCGATCCGATCCTTCGTGACGTAGCCGGAGGCTCCCACCTCGCGCGAACGGTCGACGTCGTCGCGCGAGTTCGAGCCGGTGAGCATGAGAACTCGGGTTTCCTTGCTCCCCGCTCGGATCTCGCGCGTGGCCTCGAAGCCGTCGAGCACCGGCATGCTCACGTCCATGAGGACGACGTCCGGGCCGAGCTTCCGCGTGAGCGCGACCGCCTCGCTGCCGTCGCTTGCCTGACCCACGACCTCGATCCGCTCGTCGCCCGCGAGGATCGCCTGCAATGCCTCGGCGAACAGGCGGTGGTCGTCGGCGATCAGCACGCGGAGCGGCTTCGGCTTCTTCGCGCGGCGCGGCACCTCGGCATCCTCACTGTTAGCGTCGCTCTATGGAAGAGGGCGTCCACGAGCGAATCCAGAAGCTGCTCGTAACCGGGGACAACCGCCTCAAACAGGGAGTCGCCCCGGCGAAGGCACGGGAGAGCTGGGAGCAGGCGCTAGCGCTCGCGCGGGAGGCCGGAATCGAGGAGCGGATCCGGCCGCTCGTCGAGGTCAGGCTCGCTGACCTGCCGCCCGAGTGAGGATCGCCTCGATCCGCTCCGCCTGAAGGCGGACGTCGTGGTCGGCGGTCGCCTCGCGCGCAGCGAGGTTGGGGCAGGGCAGCTCCGCGGCCTGCTCGAGTGCACGCGCAAGGGCGTCGACGTCGAGCGGGTCGACGAGCACGCCGGCTTCGGGCGGGACGAACTCGGGCGGCCCGCCGATCCGGGTCGCGACGACCGAGCGACCACACGCCATCGCCTCGAGCAGCGCCTGGCCGAGCGGCTCCACCAGGCTCGGTTGGGCGAGGACTCGACACTCGGAGAGCAGCCGCGGGATCTCGTCGTGCGGCACGCGCCCGAGCAAAGTCACGCGCTCCCGCCCCTCCAGCTGCGGCCGGAGCGGCCCGTCGCCGGCGAAGGTGAGCGTCCCCTCGCCGAGGCACGCGAAGGCGTCGGCGAGCCGGACAACGTTCTTCCGCTCGTCGAGCGCACCGACGCAGAGGATGCCTGGCGGGCCGGGCGGCGGGTCGGTGACCGCGAAGCGCTCGCCGTCGACGCCGCTCGAGACGACCTCCACCTTGCCGCGCGCCTCGGGCAGCTTCGTCTCGAGCTCTCGCCGCAGGTAGTCGGAGACGCAAATCACCGCTGAGGCCCGCTTCACGACGAGCCGTGTCGCGGCTGTCACGCCGGGGATCGCGCCGATGTTGCGGACGTCCCTCCCGTGCGCGGTGACAACGAGCGGCGCGCCGCCGGCGAGCGCAGCGATGAGGCCGGACGGCACGAGGAAGTGGGCGTAGACGACGTCGGGCCGGCTAGCCGCGCGCGCCCGGCGCGCAAGGGTCAGGTAGCGGAGCTTCCCGCCTGAGCGCGTGTCGAGGACGGCCAGCTCGACCTCGTTGCCCCGCGCCGTGAGCTCGCGTTCGACCTGCGCGACGAACGTCCCGAGGTCGGGGGCGTCGGGGCCCGGGTACATCTGCGACACGAGCAGGATGCGCACGGGGCCAGCGTACGCGGGCCCCGCGCGCAGTTCATGTCGCTGCGGCGCTGCGGACGGCCTCCACGACGAAGTCGGAACGGCCCTCGAAGAGCAGGTCGAGCAGCCGCTTCGCGCCCAGCAGCCCGGCGGGGCGCCGCAGCAAGGCGACGAGCCGCGCCTCGTCGAGGCCGACGGCACGGGCGGTCTTGACGGCCTCGCGCACGCCGGTCGGGATCTTGCCGCCCGGGCCGAACTGCCAGGCCGGATAGAGCCACTCGCCGTCCTCGCGGACCGCGAAGAGCTCGCCGCGGTCGCGCAACTGCTCGATCTCGCGCGGGTTGACGCCCAGCCGGCTCGCGAGCCAGGAGCCGGGAAGCGGGGTGGTGAGGGTGTCGTGCATCGGGTGCTCCTTCCGTGCGATTCGGGGTCAGGAGCACGATCGGCGAGACCGCTTAAGATCCAGTTGGGATGAGCGACTACACGATCGTCAACCTCGGCGACGTCGAGAACGTCGCCCCCAGGTTCCAGATGCCGGAGGGCATGGACGTCCGTTTCCCGAAGCGGGATCTCGGCTGCAAGATCGGCGGCGTCGGCATCGAGAAGCTGCCCGCGGGCGTGCGCACGCCGTTCGGGCACACGCACTCGGAGCAGGAGGAGCTCTACGTCGTTGCCGAAGGCTCGGGCCGGGTCAAGATCGAAGACGAGGTGCACGAGCTGCGCACCTGGGACATCGTGCGAGTCGGGCCGAACACGATGCGCAACTTCGAAGGTGGCCCGGACGGGATCACGGTCATCGCCTTCGGGGCGCCGATCGCGGAAGAGAGCGACGGCGAACTCGTGCCCGGCTGGTGGACCGACTAGCGCGCTAGAGCGCGGATTGGATCCGGCCGCGCCGCGACGTATCCTCGCCGCGTGCACCGCGGTTCTCTCCGGAGATTCCCGCTCGCGGCGCTCGCATTCGCAGCCGCGATCTGGGGGCTGCTCCAGCTCCCGGCAGCGGCCTATTCGAGCCGCTCGACGGCGTCGCCCGCCGCACGGGTGACCGTCGCCTTCGTCGGTGACATCGCGCTCGCCGGGCCCGCACCGGGATCGCTGTTCGCGGGTGCGCGCGGGCAGCTCCGCCGAGCCGATCTCGCAATTGGGAACCTCGAGGGGACGCTGAGCACGGGCGGAACGCCGAAGTGCAAGAAGAGCAAGCCGTCGTGCTTTGCCTTCCAGTCGCCGCCGCAGTCGGCCGCAATCCTACGCGCGGCCGGCTTCGACGACCTCAACGTCGCGAACAACCATGCCCTCGACTACGGCGCCTCGGGCCAACAGCAGACCCTGCGTGCTCTCGGCCGCCACGGGCTCCGCTGGAGCGGCCGGCCGAATCAGGTCAGGATCCTTCGCGTCCACGGCGTGCGCGTCGCGATTCTCGGCTTCGCGCCGTACCCGTGGGCGCAAAGCCTGCTCGACATCCCAGCGGCGCAGAACCTCGTGCGCCGTGCGGCAACCCACGCGGACGTCGTCGTAGCCGTCCTGCACGCGGGCGCCGAGGGAGTCGCGCACCAGCACGTTCCCCAAGGGACGGAGTACTACCTCGGCGAAAACCGCGGCAACGAGCGCCTGTTCGCGCACGCGCTCGTCACAGCCGGCGCGAATCTCGTCGTCGCCTCCGGGCCCCATGTCTTGCGTGGCCTTCAGCTCTTTAACGACACGCCAATCGCGTACTCGGTCGGCAACTTCGCCAGCGCAGGCGGCGCGCTTTCGACCGACGGCATCCTCGGCGAAGGCGGGATCATCCTCGTCACGCTCGGCTCCAGCGGCGAGCTCGTGTCCGGGAAGCTGCTGCCCGTGCGGCTGGTGGGCGGAGCCCCGCACCGGATCTTCGGCAAGAGCGACGTCTTGCGTCGCCTGAACGCACTCTCGCGGAAGGACTTCGGCGCGAGCGCGCTGCTCGTCGGCGTGAACGACGACGCGCTTCGCGTCGGCTGAGCGCTATGCCCGCGCCCGCACCGCGTCGTACATCCCCCACTCCTCGCGCAGCGCCTCGCAGATCTCGCCGACCGTGCAGCGCGCCCGGAGCGCCTCGCGCATCGGCGGGAGCAGGTTCCCGTCGCCGCGCGCGGTCTCGCGCAGGACGGCGACGGCGGCGACCGCTTCCTCTGCGTTCCGCTCCGCTCGCACGCGGGCCGTTCGTTCGAGCTGGCGCTGCTCGGCGGCCGGGTCGATGTGCAGCAACTCGATGCGCTCGCCCGACTCCTCGGCGAACTTGTTCACCCCGACGATGACGCGCTCGCCCGACTCGACCTGCTGCTGGAACTCGAACGCGGCTCGCTCGATCTCCTCCTGCACGAACCCGGACTCGACGGCGGCGACCGCGCCGCCCGCCTCGTCCACGCGCTCGATCAGCTCCGACGCACGCGCCTCGAGCTCGTCGGTCAACGCCTCGACGTAGTAGGAGCCGCCTAGCGGGTCGGCGGTGTCGATCGTGCCGGCCTCCGAGGCGAGGATCTGCTGGGTGCGCAGCGCGATGTGCGCCGCATGCTCGCTCGGCAGCGCGAGTGCCTCGTCGTAGCTGTTCGTGTGCAGGCTCTGCGCGCCGCCGGCCACCGCCGACAGTGCCTGGATCGCGACGCGCACGACGTTGTTCTCAGGCTGCTGCGCGGTGAGCGTGGAGCCGCCGGTCTGGGCGTGGAAGCGCAGGGCCAGCGCACGCGGGTTCGTCGCGCCGAAGCGCTCGCGCATGATCCGCGCCCACAGCCGCCGCGCCGCCCGGAACTTCGCCACCTCCTGGAAGAAGTCGTTGTGCGCGTTGAAGAAGAAGGAGAGGCGCGCGCCGAAGTCGTCGGGGGACAGGCCCGCCGCGACGGCCGCGTCGCAGTAGGCGATGCCGTTCGCGAGCGTGAAGGCGAGCTCCTGCACCGCGGTCGATCCCGCCTCGCGGATGTGGTAGCCGCTGATCGAGATCGTGTTCCAGTGCGGGATCCGCTCGGCGCAGTAGGCGAACAGGTCGGTCGTGAGCCGCATCGACGGCCGCGGCGGGAAGATGTAGTTCCCGCGGGCGATGTACTCCTTGAGGATGTCGTTCTGGACGGTGCCGCGGAGCGCGGCGGGCGCCACGCCCTGCCCCTCGGCCACCAGCTCGTAGAGCAGCAGCAGAAGCGACGCCGGTGCGTTGATCGTCATCGAGGTCGAGACCTCGCCGAGCGGGATCCCGGCGAGCAGGACCTCCATGTCGGCGATCGAGTCGATCGCGACGCCCGTGCGGCCTACCTCGCCGAGCGCCCGGGCGTCGTCGGAGTCGTAGCCGAGCTGGGTGGGCAGGTCGAAGGCGATCGAGAGACCGGTCTGCCCGCGCTCGAGGAGGTAGCGGTAGCGCGCGTTCGACTCCTCGGCCGAGGCGAAGCCCGCGTACTGGCGGATCGTCCACGGGCGGCCGCGGTACATGTCCGCGTACGGCCCGCGCGTGTAGGGGTACTCGCCCGGCGGCTCGAGCTCACGCGGCGCGTCGGCGGCCGAGTAGACGGGCTTTACCTCGATGCCCGACTCGGTCCGCCGGTCGCCGGTCCCTGCCACGCAGGGGATCGTAGGTTCTTACGCGGCGGGATTGCACCGCGAGCGCACCGGCCGCAGACTGGCTACGGCCGGCACGCCCGCTGCCCGCGGAGGGGCGGGCATAGGCGAAAGGTGGTCGGCGAGCGACCGGAGAGCCGAGGCGGCTCCGGTGCGGACGCTGCCGGGAGTGCGCTGCCGCTCGGCCGCTGCAACGGCCTCACGCCGGCGCTGATCCGTGGAGAAGAGGGGGAAAAACTCGGGCGGCTGGGGAATCATCTTGCGAACTCCTTGTGTTCGATGAATCTCGCTGGTTCGAAACTTATCGAACACCACCCACGCTTGTCAAGCAAATTTTCCGAAATCGCGGTATCATCGTGGTTACAGTTCGATGGCGATCGAAAGAATCCAGCAGCCCCGCCCCGTTCCGCAGCCTCGTGTCGTAGACGTCTCGCGGCCGGGCCAGGGGCTCACGGTCGAGATCGATGCGTCGGAGGCGGCCGAGCTGCTGCTGACGATCGCCACCCTGATCGTCGAAGAGGACCTCGACACCTACGAGCTGGGAGCCGCCCGGATCGAGGAGCTCCGTGCCGCGGCGCCGCCCGACCTACTCGAGAAGGCTGTCGAGCTCTTGCCCGACAAGACGGCGGCGCTCTTGCTCGGGCTCGTGTACACGACGCCGAAGCCGCGCACGGCCGCGGCCTTCATCGAGCACCTTTCCGTGACCGACCCCGTCGAGATCCGGCTTCACATGCTCGGCTATTACACGCGCGGCCATCACGTGACCCCACCGGAGACGATCAAGCGCGCCGCGGAGGGAGATGCCGCGGCGATCGCGGAGCTGATCAAGGTCGCCCGCGAGTACATGGACGAGGAAAAGTGCGCGACGATGGAGCGGGTCATCGACCGCGACGCCGTCGAGGGCAAGCAGGCACTCCTCGAGCTCCTCACGAGCTGGACGGAGCAGGTGTTCCCGGCGATCGAGCCGGCCGACCACACGCTCGCCGAGCGCGACGCCGAGGCGAAGCGCGAGCTCGTGAAGTCCGTTCCGCCCGAGCAGGTCGTCGAGCGACTGGCGCCGGGCATCCAGTGGGTGCCGACGCCGGACATCGACCGCGTCGTGCTCTTCCCCGCATTCGCGTCCCGGCCATGGGTCTTCATGAGCGAGTACAAGCGCGTGAAGATCTTCTGCCCGCCGATCACCGCCGACCGCGAGCGAACGCCGGGCGATCCGGCCGAGCTCGTCCGGATCTACAAGGCGCTCGGCGACGAGAGCAGGCTGAAGCTGCTGAAGCGGCTCCAGAACGGCCCGATCTCGCTCACGGACGCGGCCAAGGAGATCGGCCTCGCGAAGTCGACCACGCACCACCACCTCGCGATCCTCCGCCAGGCCGGCTTCGTGCTGATCCAGGAGGGCGACGACACCTACACCCTGCGCCCCGACATGCGGCCGGAGCCGGGCGCGTTGCTAACGCAGTTCCTCGGTACCTGACCTCGCAGGCAAGATCCGCCCATGCAGGTGACCGTTCGCCTCTTCGCAGGTCTGCGGGAACGCGCCGGGCAGTCGCGTCTCGAGCTCGAGGACGTCGCCCGCGTCGGGGACGTGTGGCCCGCGCTCGGCCTCGGCGACGAGCCGCCGGGGCTCCTCTACGCCGTGAACCGGGAGTACGCCGAGCCTGACCGTGCGCTCGCGGACGGCGACGAGGTGGCGCTCATCCCGCCGGTGAGCGGAGGCTCCTTCCAGCTGGTCGAAGGCCCGCTCGACGTCGCCGCCGTGCTGCGCGAGGTCGAGGATCCGGAGGCCGGCGCGGTCGCGAGCTTCGTCGGCACGGTTCGGCGCCGCTCGCGCGACCGGGACGTCCTCTACCTCGACTACGAGGCGTACGAGGAGATGGCCGAGCCGCTGCTCGCCCGTCTCGGCGACGAGCTGACCGAGCGGCACGGGCTCTGTGCTGTCACGATCCACCATCGGCTCGGGCGCGTCGAGATCGGTGAGGCGAGCGTCGTCATCGCCGTCTCGGCCCCGCATCGGTCGGCGGCGCTCGACGCCTGCCGCGAGGCGATCGAGACGCTCAAGACGTCGATCCCGCTCTGGAAAAAGGAGGTCTACGCCGGCGGCGAGGAATGGATAGGCCGAGGCTCGTGAGCGCACAGGCGGAGAATCAGAGGAGCGGCACCCGCAGCTTGATCGACCGGCTCATCAGCGTGGCAGTCACGCTGGGGGTCTTCGCGAAGTTCTTTGCCTTCTTCGTCTCCTTCGCCGCCTATTCGTTCTGGTTCGGGAGCTGGCAGTTCGGGCTCGGCTTCGTCCTGCTGATCCTCGTGCACGAGCTCGGCCACTTCCTCGAGGCGCGGCGCCAGGGGGTACCGGTGACGCTCCCGACCTTCGTCCCGTTCATCGGCGCCTTCGTCACCACGCGCCAGGCCGGGCTCGCGCCTTGGCGGAGCGCCCTGATCTCCCTCGCCGGCCCGTTCGTCGGCGGTCTCGGCGCGGCGGCCGTCTGGGCCGTCGGTTCGGCACGCGACACGACCTGGCTCGTCGTGCTCGCCAACATCGGCTTCCTGCTGAACGCGTTCAACCTGCTCCCGATCGGCTTCCTCGACGGCGGCACCATCTCCCAGTGCATCTCGAGATCGCGGCGTGGCTGGATCCGCTACGAGAACGGCGTCCCGGTCGAGGCGATGCCACCTGACCGGGAGCACGCGAACCTGATCATGGTGCTGTACGTGCTGCTCGCGGCCGGGCTCGTCGCCGGCTTGCTCGCCACCCGCCACAGCGGGATGCTCTAGGCGTGCAGGATCGCGAGCTCCTCCAGACGCACCACGACCTCGAGCATCTCCGCGTGCGCTCGAAGGAAATCGGCGAGGAGTTCCTCACCGGCTTCGAGTGCGTGGAGAAGATCGACCGGCCGGCGGTCTCGTGCTTCGGCTCGGCGCGCGCGCCGGAGGGTTCGCGGCCGTACGAGCTCGCCCGCGAGACGGCGCGGCTCTTCGCCGAGGCGGGCTGGGCCGTCGTGACGGGCGGCGGGCCGGGAGTGATGGAGGCGGCGAACCGCGGCTGCCGGGAGGCGGGCGGGCTGTCGGTCGGTTTCGGGATCGAGCTGCCGCACGAGCAGTCGATGAACGAATACGTCGACCTCGGGCTCGTCTTCGACCACTTCTACGCGCGCAAGACGATGTTCGTGAAGGCGGCGGAGGGTTTCTGCGTCTTCCCCGGCGGATTCGGCACGGCCGACGAGCTGTTCGAGTCGCTGACGCTGATCCAGACCGGCAAGGTGATGCACTTCCCCGTCGTGCTACTCGGCGAGGCGTACTGGACGCCGCTGCTCGAGTGGGTGCGCCGCAGCGCGCTCGCCGACGGGATGGTCTCGGCTGACGATCTCGCGCTCCTCACGCTGACCGACGATCCGCAGGTCGCGCTCGAGACGGTGCTCGACGCCTTCCGCGCCGGCGACGGAACACCCAGCCCGGTCGCGCCGCACAAGGCCGACGCGCAGTAGCGTTCGCGGACATGGAGCTGCGCGACCTGCCCTCGGTGGACGAGCTCGCGCGCGAGGCGGACGACCCGGTCGCGGTGGATGCGGCCCGGACGGTCATCGACCGGGCACGGGACGAGATCCAGGCCGGCGCCGATCCAGGGGATCTCTCGGCGCGGCTGTGGGAGGAGATCCACGAGCTGCGGCGAGCGCGCCTGACCGGTGTGCTCAACGCGACGGGCATCGTCCTGCACACGAACCTTGGCCGGGCGCCGCTCGGCAAGCGTGCGATCGGGCGGCTCATTAGCGTCGCGGACTGCTACTCGAACCTCGAGTACGACCTGGAGGAGGGCGCGCGGGGCTCGCGACAGGATCACCTCGGGACGATCTTCCGCCGCCTGACCGGGGCCGAGGCGGCGCTCGTCGTCAACAACAACGCGGCCGCCGTCCTCCTCGCTCTGGCCGCGCTCGCGGAGGGTCGCGAGGTCGTCGTCTCTCGCGGCGAGCTGATCGAGATCGGCGACGGCTTCCGGATTCCCGACGTCCTCGCGCGGTCCGGTGCGCGGCTCGTCGAGGTCGGGACGACGAACAGGACCCGCGCCGCCGACTACGAGCGCGCGATCGGGCCCGAGACCGCAGTCCTGCTCCGCGTCCACCAGTCGAATTTCCGCGTCGTCGGCTTCGAGGAGCGGCCGCGACTCGAGGAGGTTGCGGCGGTCGCGAAGCGCCACAGCCTTCCGCTCGTCGACGACCTCGGCTCCGGCGCGATCACCCCGATCGAGGGCGAGCCGACCGCGCGCGAGTCGCTCGCCGCGGGCGTCGATCTCGTCTGCTTCTCGGGCGACAAGCTGCTCGGCGGGCCGCAAGCGGGGATCGTGCTCGGCAGGGCCGACCTTATCGAGCGCCTGCGCCGCCATCCACTCCAGCGTGCGCTGCGCATCGACAAGCTCTCACTCGCAGCGCTCGAGGGGACACTTCTGGCCCACCTAGAGGGGCCGGAGCGGATCCCTGTCCTGCGCATGCTGGCGCAGAGCACGTCCGAGGTGCGCGAGCGCGCCGAGCGGCTCGCAGCGGCGACCGGCGGCGAGGTCGAAGAGACGGTCGGGCGGGTCGGCGGCGGCGCGCTGCCGCTGGTCGAGCTGCCGAGCTTCGCCTGCGCCGTCGAGGAATCGCTCGCAGCTCCGTTGCGCACGGGCGAACCGGCGGTCGTCGGCGTCGTTCGCGACGGTCGCCTCTTGCTCGACTGCCTCACGCTGACCGACGAGGAGGCCGACGAGGCCGCAGCGGCAGTCGCCGCCGCCCGCGCATGACCGAGCTTTGGGACTTTCTCCGCGGCTCGTTGATGACGAAGGCACTCGCCGCGGTCGTCGACGCGGGCGTGCCCGAGGCGCTAGCGGACGGGCCACGGTCGGTCTCGGAGCTAGACGGCGACCCGGACACGCTGCACCGGTTGCTGCGTGCGCTCGCGAGCGACGGCGTCTTCCGCGAGGTAGAGCCCGGCGTGTTCGAGCACACCGAGACCTCGCGACGGCTCCTCGGACCCGGCTGGAGCGAGTTCGCGCACCTCTTCGGCGGCGTCTTCTTCGAGGCGACGACGGAGCTCGAAGCGTCGACATCTGCGTCGCCTTTCCAAGGCCGCTTCGGAACCGGCTTCTGGGACTGGCTCGCTGAGCATCCCGCCGAGCGCGCCACGTTCGACGCTGCGATGGCCGGTGAGCGCGACCGCGCTTCCGAGCAACTTGCGGCCCTCGACTGGCGCGAGGGTGAGGTCGTCGTCGACGTCGGCGGCGGCAACGGCACGCTGCTCCTCGAACTGATCGAACGGCGGCCCGAGCTGCGCGGAATCGTCCTCGACCTGCCCGAGACCGCTCGTGACGAGGCTGCGCTCGGCGACCGGATCGAGTTCGTGGAGGGGAGTTTCTTCGAGTCGGTGCCGGAGGGCGATGCCTACGTCCTCTCGGGAATCCTCCACGATTGGCCCGACGAGGATGCGGCCCGGATCCTGCAGACGATCCGCGCGGCCGCGCCCGACCACGCGCGGCTGCTGATCAACGAGTCCGTGATCCTGCCCGGCAACGACGCAGACGCCGCGAAGTGGCTCGACCTCTTGATGCTGGTGCTCGCCGGCGGCCGAGAGCGCGACGAGGCGCAATGGCGCGCTCTCCTCGGGTCGACAGGCTTCGAGCTCGAGTCGCTCGAGAACCCGATCGTCGCCCGATGCCGCTGACCGTCGGGACCGCCGGTCACATCGACCACGGCAAGACCTCGCTCGTCGAGGCGCTGACCGGCAAGAACACCGATCGGCTGCCCGAGGAGCACGAGCGCGG
>DATFSG010000121.1:0-2107 GCA_035262765.1 Gaiellaceae bacterium
GCCCGCCTGCGGTCACGGCCTGGACGTACAGGCCCGGCGATCCGCCCGCGGTCCGCGGAGCGATCGGCTGGAGCTGCATGCCGAAACTCGGCCGCGAGACCGTGCCGTGCTCGATCAGCTCGTCGGCGATGCCCTTGGCGAGGTCGACCGGGATGGCGAAGCCGAGGCCGATGCTTCCACGGCGCACGATGCAATGATGCAGCAGGGGCAACAGGGAAACAACGGGGATGATGCGCGGGTGAGACTCCTCCCTCTCGCCGCGGTCTTCGCAGTGGCCCTCGTCGTTTGCGCAGATGCTCAGGCCGCGTCCACGCCGACGGCGGTGCAGCGGCTCGCAGCGCGCTACGCGCCCGTCGTGCAGCTTTCCGAGCAGGAGGAGCCGTGCGGCAGCGGCGAGTCGTTCGAGCCGATCGACGTCAACGCGCTCTTCGGTCGGGCGGACGTCACGCTGCTCGGGCCGCCGCGGTCGAACCTCGTCAAGCGCCGGCCGCGCGCCTCGGACCTCGCCGGCGGCCACTCCGGCGACGCGCTCGACTTCCCCGGCGATCCGCTCAAATCGTCCGGCTGCTCGTACGAGCGGTTCCAGCGCCGCATCGCTGCCGGCCACCGGCCGACGGTCTACGCCCACGTCGCCACCGAGGACGGCGAGCTCGCCCTCCAGTACTGGTTCTTCTACGTCTTCAACGACTTCAACAACAAGCACGAGGGCGACTGGGAGCTGATCCAGCTCGACTTCAACACCGCGAGCCCGGCAGTCGCGCTCCGCCGGCACCCGTTCGAGGTCGGCTACAGCCAGCACGAAGGCGCCGAGCGCGCGGATTGGGGCGCGTCGAAGCTGGAGCTCGAGCGGGGCACGCACCCGATCGTCTACCCGGCCGAGGGCTCTCACGCGAACTACTTCTCGGGCGCGCTCTACCTCGGTCGCAGCGCCGCCGAAGGAGTGGGCTGCGACGACACGAACGCGCCGTGGCGTCGGCTCGTCCCGGCGGTCGCGGTGTTCCCTCAGGCGCCGCGAGCCGCCCGCGCAGGGTTTCCGTGGCTGAGCTACGAGGGGCACTGGGGCGAGCGGCGCCGCGGCTTCTACAACGCACCGACCGGCCCGAACACGAAGGCCCAGTGGACGGAGCCGATCACGTGGGCGAACGAGAGCTGGCGCTCGAAGAGCTTCGCGCTCGCCGGCGGCCGGTCGCTCGGGCCGACCGCGACCCAGTTCTTTTGCCGCGCCATCTCGGCCGGCTCGACCGCGCTGATCCTCGTCGCGACCCATCCGGGCGCGAGCGCCGCCATCGTCGTGACGCTCCTCATCCTGCTGGCGTGGCTCGCGACCCGCACGCGCTGGAGGCCGCCACGGCCCGAGGAGCTTCGCTCGCCAAGACCGTGGGGAACGCTCGTCACGGCCGCAGCCCGCACCTACCGGACCCGCGCGCGCCTGTTCGTCCCCATCGGCGCGATCTTCCTTGTCGTAGGCGTGGCCGTCGTGGCACTGCAGTACCTCGTCTTCCGGCACACCGGGGTGTCGTCGCTCGTCGACTCCTTCGGCGCCTCGAACGGGCTGACGGAGACTGTCGTCCTCGGCTTCGGCTCCATCGGGGGCCTGATCGGGCTCGCGGTCGTGCAGGCCGTCTGCGCCACCGCGATGGTCCGGCTGTCCGAGGGCCGCCCTGTCTCGGCAGGACAGGCCTACCGCGCCGTTGTGAAGCGCTGGCGGCCGCTGCTCGGCGGGCTCGCGATCGCGACGGTCGTCGTCGTGATCGCCGATCTGACCCTGATCGGCCTGCCGATCGCGATCTATCTGACGATCCGCTGGTCCTTGCTGGCGCAGGCGGTGGCGCTCGAGGACGAGAGCGCGACCGGCGCGCTGCGCCGCAGCGCACGCCTCGTGCGCGGTGCCTGGTGGCGGACCGCTTCGCTCACGGTCTTCGTCACCGGGATCGCGCTGCTGCTCGGACCGCTCGTCGGCACGCTGCTGCTTTTCGCGACGAGCGCCTCTTTCGACGTCGTCAACTTCGCGTCGGATCTCGTCTACGTCGTCGCGCTCCCCTTCGCCGCGGTCGCGACGACGTACCTCTACTTCGACCTGACGGCCCGCTCAGCGGCCGGCGCCCAC
>DATFSG010000122.1:0-5988 GCA_035262765.1 Gaiellaceae bacterium
CACTCTGCTGACATTGCCGCTGCCGAAGCTGGTGTTGCCGCCTTTACGGCAAACAAAAACCCCGCCCTAGCGGGGTTTTTCTTTATGGGCGGTACTGGGCTCGAACCAGTGACCCCCAGCTTGTCGAGCTGGTGCTCTCCCAACTGAGCTAACCGCCCCGGGTCGCGGGGGATTGTAGCCCGCTCAGCCGACCGTCAGGAACGAGCGGCCGCCGGTGCGCTTCTTCTCGTACATCGCGGCGTCCGCGCGCGCGAGCATCGTGCCGATCTCCGGCTCGCCTTCCTGCAGCGTGCCGACGCCGATCGAGACGCCGACCGCCAGCTGGCCCTCGCTCGTCGGCAGCGGGTTGTCCGCGAGCCACGCTTGGACGCGCTCACCAACCACGACCGCCTCTTCCTCGTCCGTCTCCGGCAGCACGACGAGGAACTCGTCGCCGCCGAAACGGGCGCAGAGGTCGTACGTCCGCAGCTCCGCCCGGAAGGCGGCCGCGACGACCCTGAGCGCCGCATCGCCTTCGAGGTGGCCGAGGCGGTTGTTGATCCCGCGCAGGTCGTCGAGGTCGCACAGGAGCACCGACATCGGATGCCCGAGCCGCTGCGCGCGGGCGAACTCGGCGCGCGCCGGCTGGTCGATGCCGCGCGCGTTGAGCAGCCCCGTCTTGTGGTCGGTCAGCGCCTGCTCGCGGAGCGTCGGCAGCGCGAGCGCCCGCTGGATCAGCACCAGCGGCAGCGTCACCACGACCGCGAGCGCCCACGAGTGCAGGAGCGTGAAGGCGAGGCCGACTCCGACCGCGGCGACGACGCCGTCCTGGATCAGGCTGTCGAGGGTGAAGAGCCCGCTCGTTGGAACGTCGTGGCCGCGCGCGAGCCGCAGCATCCTGGCCAACAGCGCGTGGTTGACGAGCACGAACGTCACGGCCGCCGTCGACGCGGCGATCACTCCCGCCGTCGTCGCCGCCGCCGTCACGTGCACGCCGTGGTTGGCGAACGACGCCCGCACCGCCCACGCCGCGAGGCCGCTCAGCACGACGTTGGCGATGTTGAAGCCCTGGATGAACCACGGGTAGCGCTGGCGCAGCCACTCCGGCACGTGCTGGAGGACGCAGACCACGACCACGAGCTCGGGCGGGAGCACGAGCGCGGCCGCGACCGAGAACGCGATGCCCGTGTGGAAGACCTGGTTCCCCGCCGTGTGGGTGGCGAAGACCTGCGCGAGCGCGCCGCCCGCGAGCACGGCGCCGAAGATCGGCCAGTCGACATGGTCGTACGAGACGGTCGACGTCGCGGCCGCGGCGACGACCGCCGCGGCGACGGTGGCCCAGAAGAAGGTGCGCGCGGTAGCGGGCAAGCCCGCCGTCGGCAGCTGCCGGATCCGCTGGCCGTACGAGACGGCGCTCACGCCACGTTCTCCTGGTCCTGCTGCACCAGCGTCAGCCGCCCGATCAGTCGCTTGGCGACGGCCGACTCGAACGCGTCGACGCACAGCTCGCAGAAGTCCGTGCCACGACCGCGGCGAATCTCCTCGAGTGCCGCCTCGAAGCTCATCTCCTCGCGGTAGAGGCGCTTGGTCGTCATGGCGTCGAGGGAGTCGGCCACGTGGATGATCCGCGCGCCGAGCGGGATCTCGTCGCCGAGCAGGCCGTCGGGATAGCCCCGCCCGTCCATCCGCTCGTGGTGGTGGCGGATGCTCGGGACGACGGCGTCGAGGTAGCCGAGCCGCTCGATGATCCGCGCGCCCTCCTCGGCATGGCTGCGCATTAGGACCCACTCGGCCGCGGTGAGCGGCCCTTCCTTGAGGAGCACCGCGTCGGGGACGCCGATCTTGCCGATGTCGTGCAGGAGCGCCGCCTGCTCGACGATGTCGAGCGCCGCACCCGTGAGGCCGAGCTCGCGCGCGATGATCGCCGACGAGGCGGCGACGCGGCGCGAATGGCCGGCCGTGTACGTGTCACGCGCGTCGACCGTCGCCGACAGCGCCTCGAGGGCGGCGGTCGAGCGCTCGATCACCGCACGGTGAGCTTCCTCGAGCGACGCGTTCTGCTCGACGATCGTCTCGCTTGCCTCCTCGAGCCGGAACACGGCGCGCTGCGTGAAGTGGATGAGGAACAGCGGCGCGAGCGCGAGCGCCGCGAGGAGGACGCTGTGGGCCCACAAGCCGGCGAGCGGCACGGCCATCAGCGCGAGGACGAGCTCGATCGTCACGTCCTCGGCGTCGAGCAGGCCCGTCTTGCGCGGCGTCAGGCCGCGGCCGAGGTAGAGCATCGGCAGCAGCACGAGTCGGTTCGCGAGCACGAAGGTGACGGCTGCGCAAGCGCCGGCGGCCGCCTCACGACCGGGTGACGCCGGGAAGCCGATCGCCGTGCCCACCGCCCACGCGGCAACGCCCGACATCACGTAGTTCGCGATGTTGAACGTCTGGATGTACCACGGGTACCGCTGCTTGAGCCAGTCCGGCACGCAGGTGATGACGACGAGCAGGATCATCAGCTGCGGCGGCAGCAGCAGCGCGCCCGCGACGATGAAAACGATTGCCGGGTGGAAGACCCGCCGACGGTTGAGGTGGAACGAGAGGAGCTGGGAAGCCGAGGCCAGGGCGGCCAGCGCCACGAAGCGGTTCCAATCAACGACTCCCACGCGGTTGGCTGCAAGCAGGATCCCAAGCGCGGCCGGCAAGACGATCGCGGCCCAATACGCCCAAGCGGCGGGCTTCAGCCCGCCGATCTGGTTCCCGCGCAGCCGCCACGGGTGGCGGCTTGTTTCAACTGCCGCCGTGCTCATGGCGCACCACCGTCCGGTTCGACGTCTGCCGAGGTGGCCGAGCCCCCGGTGGCCGAGCCCCAGACTGCCTGCCCGGAAGCGAGTGACTGGGCGAGGGTGGACGAGCCCCAAGCCGCGAAGTCCCGCGCTCCGGGTGCCCAGGCTGCGGTGACCCGGAACACGTGGCTCGGATTGGTCCGGGCCGCGGAGAGGAGCTGGCCCGAGACGTACCCACGAGTCGCGTTACTGAACGACTTACTGGGCGATGCGTGCGAGGAAGGGTTCCCCATAGCGGACGCGGCAAGAGCAGCGACGCAGGCGGCGCCAACAAGCACCTGAAGCAATCGCCGGCTCTTTGGGGAGGGGGGAAGCCGCAAAAGCCGCATGGGGAGGCCGGACGGTAGGCCGGTCCTGGGTCTGAGGCGTCCCTCGAAAGCGGTAGGACCGCCCGGTTCACCCGTTCAAGGGAACCGTTCGTACCCCGGATGAATCTGCGCGAATCTACTAGCGGTCTGCTAGCGAAACTGACTAAAAGATCTCCAGGCACCACGGGAGTGGCCGCCAGGCGAAAAGCGCGTCTGCGCGTTCGACGGCTCCGGGGCGCAGCTCCTCCACGCGGAGCGCCTCACGGAGCTGTGTGAACGAGACGGCACCGAGGTAGGCGGAGCCGAGTGCCGAGACGTCCAGCGCGAGATCGGCCTTCGCCTTGGTCGGCTTGCACGCGCCGCCTTCGAGCTTCCAGCGTCCGTCGTTCCAGTCGCAGACCGCGTCGTGCACCTCGAGCACGAGTGGCTCGCCCGCACCGTACGCGCGGCCCAACAGCGCCGCGCCCACGTCCACGAGCCGCACCCACAATGAGTCGTGCATCCGGTAGCGCGCCCGACGTGGCAGCGCGAGGAGCAGGAACAGCGGATGATCCGGCGGGGCGAGCGGCACCTCGGCAACGGCCATCCAGTCGACGTCGAGGAGAAACCGCCAGATCGCAGCGGTGGCCGGCGGCGTCGCGCCGAGGGCCTCGCGCACGACGAGCCGCGACCCCGGGAGCCCGCCCTCGAAGCCGAAGTGTGTCCGGTAGATCGCGTAACCGAGCGGCTGCCCGTCGACCTCCAGGACGACGAAGCGCTTCGGCGCGTTGGCCTCTTCCTCGGACATGCGTAGCTGCCGGTCTTCCCACCACGTCTCGCTCCTCGACGGCATCCCCGGGCGCTTCCGGCGCACCGCCTCGTAGATCGGCGGGAACAGCTCGCGCGCCTCGTCGGGCGTGACGAACCGCGTCGTCCCGGGAAGCTCTAGCGGCTCTGCGAACGCGTCCCACTCGTGCGGCACCGTCAGCTCGCCCGCCCAGGCGGCGAGGCCGTAGCCGAAGCGGCCGTAGATCGTCTCCTCGGAGGCCCAGAGCGCCGCGATCGGCTCGCCGCGCTCGTAAATGTCGCGAAGCTGAGCGTCCATCATCGAGCGCAGGACGCCGCGGCGGCGGTGGGTCGGGTGGACGCCGACGGCCGTAACGCCGGCGCACGGCAGCGAGCCGCCCGGCACGGACAGCTCGTACGGGAACGCGCCGGCGCCGCCGACGACCCGGCCGTCCTCGAAGGCTGCGTGCATCCGCTCGTGCGGCATCGTCCCCGCGAGCCGCTCAAGGAACTCCTCGCTCGGCGGCGGGTTGAAGTACTGGCCGATCGCGCCGACAGCGCGGTTGTACTCGTCCTGGTCGGCGCAGGGACGGACGTCGAACATGAGTGCGACGCTACAGCTTCTCGAGCGGTGCGTACTCCAAGACGAGCCTCCGCTCGCTGCCGTCGTCGGCGAAGCGGACGGTGACGAGACCGCCCGGCTCGATCCGCACGACGACGCCCTCGCCGAGCGTCGAGTGGCGGACGCTGTCGCCCGTGCCGAGGTCCGGGACGTCCTCGCGCGGTGCCGGCCGGCTCTGGCGCGGCGCGTTGTAGCCCGACCACGAGGCCGGCCGCAGACGCTCGCGCTCGACGTGCGAGTCGGGCAACTCGTCGAGGAAGCGCGACGGCAGATTGTGGTTGCGCCCGCCGTAGAGCATCCGCGACGAGGCGTGCAGCAGCGTCAGCCGCTCCTCGGCCCGGGTCATGCCGACGTAGCAGAGCCGCCGCTCCTCCTCGATCCCCTGCTCCTCGATCGAGCGCGAGTGCGGGAAGATCCCCTCTTCCATGCCGATCAGGTAGACAGCGCGGAACTCGAGTCCCTTCGCGTTGTGCAGCGTCATGAGCGTGACGAGCGAGGCATCGCCGCGGATCGCGTCCTGGTCCGAGTAGAGCGAGATCTCCTGCAGGAAGGCCGACAGTGTCGTGTCCTGCGCCTGCTCGCGCCACTCGCGCGCGACCGAGACGAGCTCCTGCAGGTTCTCCATGCGGCCCTGCGCCTCGATGGTGCGCTCGGCTTCGAGCGACTCCATGTAGCCGCTGCGCTGCAGGACTTCCTCGATCAGCTCCGGCACTTCGAGCTCCATCGCGGCGGACATGAGCGACTCGATCGTGGCGCGGAACGCCTTCAGCGCCTTCTGCGGCGCGGCGCTGACGCCGGCCATCTCGGCCTCGGCCGTTGCCTCCCAGAGCGAGATCTCGCGCTGGTCGGCCCACGTCTGCAAGCGGGCGAGACTCGAGTCGCCGATGCCGCGCCGCGGCCGGTTGGCGATCCGCAGCAGCGAGACGGCGTCGTACGGGTTGTCGAGCGCCTGAAGGTAGGCGACGAGGTCCTTGATCTCGGCGCGCTCGTAGAAGCGCGGACCGCCGATCACCTGGTACGCGATGCCCTGGCGCACGAGCACGTCCTCGAGCACGCGGCTCTGCGCGTTCGTGCGATAGAAGACTGCGACCTCGCTGCCCGAGAAGCCCTCCTCCACGAGCAGCGCGATCTCGGCGGCGACGTACCGCGCCTCGGCGTGCTCGTCCTCGACCTCGATCGCGCGCACCGGGTCGCCCGCCCCGAGCTCCGACCAGAGGTTCTTCTCCTTGCGCTCGCGGTTGTGGCTGATGACGCCGTTCGCGGCGTCGAGGATGTGCTGCGTCGAGCGGTAGTTCTGCTCCAGCGCGATCGAGTACGAGCCGGGGAAGTCGGCCTCGAACTCGAGCACGTTGCGGATGTCGGCCCCGCGGAAGCCGTAGATCGACTGGTCGGGGTCGCCGACCGCGAAGACGTTGCGGTGCTTCTCGGCGAGCAGCTGGAGCAGGCGGTACTGGGCGTGGTTCGTGTCCTGGTACTCGTC
>DATFSG010000123.1:0-15358 GCA_035262765.1 Gaiellaceae bacterium
GCCTGAATGTCCTTCTCCTCGACGAAACCGCGCTCGGCGGCCTCCTCGAGCAGGCGCTCGACAGGCGAGAGGTCGTGCAGATGAATCGTGTCGCTCAGTGTCTTATTCCTTTCCCTCGTGGTGGGCTGCCGGTTTGGCGCCCTGGGCGGCGATACACGGAGCCCCCCCGCGGCGCCGCCAACCCATACGAGTTATAGAACGGCGTTGCACGGAAGTCCATTCCCAAACCTGGTGTTTTTCTATTTCCGTACAAAGTCTCATTCCCTGCTTACGCGGGGAAAACTCAGCGTTCGACGGCCCGGCCGGACACCTCGTCGAGACTGATGCGGAGGACGACGACGTCCGGCCCGAGCGGCCGCGGCTCGGCAGTTCGCCCGGTGGAGCGCGCAAAGCGCTCACGGAGGAGGGCGAGCACGGGCTCGATCGCGTCGCCGGCAAGCTCTTCGTAGGTGCCGTGGGCGATCACGCTGCGCCAGCTGCCCTTGCCGTCGGCGTCGTATTCGTCTACCTCGACGCAGACTCGCGGGTTGTCGCGCAGCATCGCGGTCTTGCGGCCTTCGGTCGTGACTGCGACGACCGCGTCCGCCTCGTAGGCGTAGATGAGCGGCACGACGTATGTGACTCCGTCGCTGTGGCAGCCAAGGCGCGCGATCCGCTGACTGCGCAGAAAATCGTCGATTTCCCCGCACGAGAGCTCGCGCGGGATCCCTCTCCCGCCCTCGGGACCCGCCATCTCCGCCTGAGCGTAGGCGATACTGGATAGCCGTGTTGCGCAGGTGGTTTCTCACATTGCTGTGTCTCGGCCTCGTCGTGGGGGCTGCCGCAGTCGCGGCGGTGCTGGCCTGGCCGAGCGTCGGGGTCGCCGGGTCGACGAGTGGCCTCGCCGGAATCTCCCTGCCCGGCTTCTCGGGGCACGTCGAACGGGTCACTGTTACCGGCAAGCACGGGAAGCCGGTGCCGATTGTCCTCCGTGGCGGCACCGTCTGGCCGCGCACCAGGCTTGCACCCGGCGAGCGCGTGACCGTTCACGTCGTGACCAGCCGACCGAGCTGGATCGGCTGGCTCGTGGGCGGGAGCCAGGAGCGCACGATCACCGTCGTCACGCCGGCGGCGCACCTCCGCTCGGCGCTGCTCAGCCCGAAACGTGGCACGGACGTGAGGGTCAGCTTCGACCAGCCGGTGAGCCGGGTCGCGATCGGTGGCGGCAAGCTGCAGAGGCTGGCGACCGGCCGGAGTGTCGTGCCGCTCGGCGTGCGCGCCGCCGGCACCCGGACGGCCGGAACGACGACGGTCGCGGCCGCGGTGCGCCCCTGGGAGACGCTCCCTGAGCCGACTCTGGTCTCCTGGTTCGTTCCCGGAGCGCGGAGGTCGGTCGTTGCTCAGCCGGCCAGCGGGAGCCGGATCTCGCCGTCTTCCGTCCTCACGCTGACGTTCGCCAAGCCGGTCAGCGAGGTGCTCGGCTCGAAGCTGCCTCGACTCGACCCGGCGGTCTCCGGTCACTGGGCCCAGCTCAACTCGAACACCCTCACGTTCCGGCCCGCCGGCCTCGGCTTCGGCTTCGGCGGGATCGTGCACGTGCAGATCCCGGGACAGACGCTCGGCTGGAGGGTCGCGCCGGGCTCGACGCTGCGGCTGCAGGAGCTGCTCGCGCGCCTCGGCTATCTCCCGGTGAATTGGCACGGCATCGCTGCCACGACGCCCGCCGATGAGGTGGCCGCGGCTGTTCGCGCGCCGCACGGCACCTTCTCCTGGCGCTATCCGAACACGCCGGTCTCCCTGCAGACGCTCTGGCGGCCGGGAGCCTGGAACGTCGTCACGCAGGGCGCGGTGATGCGTTTCGAGTACGTCCACGGCATGACCACCGACGGAGTGGCCGGTCCGCAGGTCTGGCGCGCCCTGCTGCACGACGACCTCGCGGGCCGGCAGTCGGCGGATGGCTACAACTACGTCTTCGTGCACGAGACCGTCCCGCAGTCGATGAGCCTTTGGCACGACGGTCGCGTGATCCTCACCTCGCCCGGGAACACCGGCATCGCGTCGGCGCCGACCGCGCAGGGGACTTGGCCGGTGTTCGAGCACATCCCGGTCGGGACGATGAGCGGGACGAATCCCGACGGCTCGCACTACCACGATCCCGGGATCCGCTGGATCAGCTATTTCCACGGCGGCGACGCGCTGCACGAGTTCCCGCGCGCGTCGTTTGGGACGCCACAGAGCCTCGGCTGCGTCGAGCTTCCGGAGGCGGCGGCGGCGGAGGTGTGGCCCTACACGCCGATCGGGACGCTCGTAACGATCGAGTCCTGACCCGGGCTAGACTAGGCAGCCCCGCCGACGTAGCTCAGCTGGTAGAGCACTTCACTCGTAATGAAGGGGTCCGCGGTTCGAATCCGCGCGTCGGCTCTCCTCAGTCGAAGTCGCTCGGGATGAACGAGAAGATGTGCGCGTCGTAGGCGCGCTCCTCCCAGCTGATCCTGTTTCTGAGCACGCCCTCGAACCGAGCACCCGACTTCTCCGCTGCCTTCTGGCTGGGCACGTTCTGCTCGGTGATCAAGATCTCGACGCGCTGCAGCCCGAGCTCCTGAACCGCCCAGCGTGAGGCGACTCTGGCGGCCTCGCTCGCGATGCCGCGTCCCGTGGCCGTCGTCCGTACCCAGTACTGCAGGTTCGCCGACTTGGAAGCGGCGTCGACTCCCAGGCCGACGCATCCGAGGAAGATGCCGTCCGCCGCGAGGATCGAGAGCTCGTAGTGCTCACCGCGATCCCAAGCCTCGTCAGCCCACGTCGCCCACGCCCTGAACGACTCCGGCGTCATGTCCCGGCTGAACCACGGAACCGTCTTCTCCAGCTCCGCTGCGGACTCGAGCGCCGCGGCGTGCATGTCCGACACGTCGTCGACCGAGAGCCGCCGCAGGCGGATCGATTCTCCGCTGAGCTGTGGGTCGCCGGCGTTCAGACCCGCAGGACGCGGTGTTCTTCAGGTTGTCCGGCGAAACGCGACGGGCGCCTGCTCGTAACCACGACGGCGACGCTCACGCCGCAGAGTGCGATCAGGACGCAAACCGGAATCTGCCAGCCGGCTCGCGTCGGCGGCTTGCAGGGGTGCCATTCCCTCAGGGGCATTGGTTCCACCGTGGCGCCGAGGCATGCCGGATAGTGGCCCGGGTTGCTGAGCCTGTAGGTGCCGAGAGAGGCCGCGCCGACGAAAAACACCGCGGCGATGAAGAGCGCGAGCACCTGCCGCGTCGAGCCGACGAGCTTTGCGAGAGCGAACCCCTTCATCGTGCTCCGGAGTATGGCTCTAGGCGAGCGGGAGCGCCAGGCGGAAAGTCGAGCCGGCGCCGAGGCTGCTCTCGAGCTGGATCGAGCCGCCGTGGGCTTCGGCGATCACCTGCGAGATTGCCAGGCCGAGGCCGCTGCCGGAAATCGCCTCCTCGACCGCGTTCGTGCCGCGGTAGAACCGGTTGAAGAGGTCGGGCTGCTCGGCGGGAGGGATGCCGAGCCCGGTGTCCGTCACCTCGACGATCGCGCTGTCGCCCTCGCGCCGTGCCACGAGCCGGACGCTGCCGCCGTCCGGGGTGAACTTGACCGCGTTCGCGACGAGGTTGTCGACGACGCGGACGATCTGCGGCGGGTCGGCGAGCACTTTCGGAGGCGCCTCTCCGGCGATGACCAGCGTGATGTTCTTCGCCGCCGCCGCCGGCCGCGCCGTCTCGGCGGCCTCGTCCAGGATCCCGGCGAGGTCGACGGGATGCCGGTCGAGCTCGAGGGGATGCGAGTCGGCACGCGCCAGGAAGAGGAGCTGGTCGACGAGGGCCGCGAGCCGGTCGGCGTTGCGCTGGACGATCCTGAGGTGGCCTTCGCGGGTCGGCGACAGCGGCCCCTCGGCGGGGTCGAGCGACATCTCGAGGTAACCGCTCAGCGATGTGAGCGGAGTCCGCAGCTCGTGGGAGGCGGTCGCCACGAACTCGTCCTTGAGGCGGTCGAGCTCGAGGAGGCGCTCGTTCTGGGCGGCCAGCTGCGCGGCGCGTTGGTGCGCCTCGCTGCTGAGGCGCTGGACCATCAGGCCCGTGACGACGCCGATGGTGGTGAGGACGAAGGCGCCGCGCCAGCCGGACGCCGGATAGACCGCTCCGCCCACCACCGCGAGCGGAATGGCCTGGGCCGCTGCCATCGCGGCGAGGGCTGCAGCGAGCTCGCGGCGCCCGGCCGTGACTGCGAGCCAGAGGACGGGGAGCAGAAAGAGGCCTCCGAACCCCGATGCGGCCCCGCCGGCAGCGTCGCGGAGCAGCCCCGCGAGCGCGATGTACCCGAGCGGGATTCCGAGGGTGGCGATCCGCGGGTACCTCTCCCACAGCAGCGCCAAACCGAGCAGGGCGGCACTGAACACCGCCGCCGCCGACACCTCCCGGTAGTCGGGCCGGATCCCCGTCGGCAGGAAGAGCAGCGCGTACGCGGTGACGATTGCGATCACCGCGAACGGAAGCGCGTGCACAGGCGGTTGGAGTCCCGCTCGCGCACCGGAGGGCGACCGCTCGAAGCGGCCTACGAACTCGGCGGTCGATGCAGTCATAGGCCTCGTTCGAGGTATCGGCGGCAGCGCAGGAGTCCTGTACCTCTCGGTGGAAAGAGTCTCGATGCCCGTCGCCCGGATCCTGGTCGTCGACGACGACGACGACATTCGCGGGCTCGTGCGCGCGCTGCTCGAGCGGGCGGGCCACGAGGTCACCGACGCGCCGGACGGACGTTCCGGCCTGCGTGGGCTCTTCTCGGGCTCGCCCGACCTGGTGATCCTCGACGTCGCGATGCCGGGCCTCGACGGCTGGGAGACGCTGGAGCGGATCAGGGAGGTCTCGGACGTCCCCGTCCTGATGCTGACCGCGCGCGATGCCGAACTCGAGCGCGTCCGAGGGCTCAAGAGTGGCGCCGACGACTATGTCGTCAAGCCGTTCGGACGCCAAGAGCTCGTGGCGCGGGTCGACGTGCTGCTTCGCCGTCCACGCAGCGGCGAAGCCCAGGAGACCTATGCCGACTCGCGGCTCAGCATCTCCTTCGCTCAGCGCGCGGTGCGCTACGACCATCGGGAGGTCGCCCTGACGCGCCTCGAATACCGGCTGCTGTCCGCCTTCGTCCGCCACCCGAACCAGGTGCTGACCCAGGATCAGATCCGCGAGCTCGTCTGGGGCGACACCACGTCGACCTCCCGCGACGAGGTGAAGCTCTACGTCGGCTATCTGCGGCGAAAGCTCGCCCCGGACGCCCCAGGGAGTACCCCTATCGAGACGGTTCGCGGCTTCGGTTATCGCTACAAAACCCCTGTGTAGCAGGGATTTTCTAGCCACCACCAGCTTCTCGCCGCACTCATCCCGCTTTCCTACCGAGCCTGCCGATCCCGGGGCTGCCACGGGAGAGATCCCGAATTCAGACCCATCCAGGAAAGGAAAAGACGGCAATGCTCACCATTCGGCAGCGTCTCGCTCGTGACGAAGGTTTCACCCTGATCGAGCTTCTCGTCGTGCTGATCATCATCGGCATCCTGCTTTCGATCGCCATTCCGTCCTACCTCGGCTTCCAGAAGAAGGCCCAGCAGACGGCGGCGATGTCGGATGTCCGCTCGGCGATTCCGGACGTCGAGGCGTACTACTCCGACAACAACAGCTACGCCAGCATGACCGCCGGCGGGCTGCGGACCACGTACGACTCCGGCATGGTGCTCTCGTCCAGCGGTTCGACGGGCATCGTGAGCGCGATTCCCGGCTCGGCCAACACGCAGAAGTTCTGCATCTCCGCGGTCTCCGGCGGCCACTGGGCGCACGTCGTGGGGCCTGGCGGTCAGGTGACTAACGACGCCGCGGCCACTGCGGATCCCTGCAGCGGCTTCACCGGCAGCTAGGTCTCCAGCGGGTACCCAGTCAAAAGGGTGCGGGAAACCGCACCCTCTTTCGTTGCTCCAGGCGTCCGCGACTCGCTTTGTCTGAGACGTGAGCGGATGGTGCGTCCAAACGCGTCAACTAGATCCGTTTGGCAGGCCGCCGTTTCAAGCACAATGGCGAGGCAATGCCGCCGCATCAGGGTCGTAACGGGAGAGGGCCGCAGCGCGGGACGCCGTCGCGCGCGGACGTCGAGTTCGAGCGCATGCTGCTCGCGCGGCACAGCCGGTTGCGCCGCCGCAAGCGCAAGCGCCGCAGCATCGTGCTGATCGGCGCGCTGCTGCTCGCCTCGCTCATCGCGCTGCTGCTCGCCACCGTGGCTTTCACGGGCCAGCAGATCCTGCTCTCGCAGTGCACCCTCAACGAGCTTCGTTCGCCCAAGCTCGGCGCGAACTCGTTCCTCTACACCGCCAACGGGCAGATGCTCGGAGTCGTCCCCTCGGCGACGAACCGGCAGCCGCTGCCGCTCGACAAGATCGCACCCGCGCTGCCGCAGGCGACCGTGGCGATCGAGGACGCCCGGTTCTGGCAGCACGGCGCTCTCGACTACCAGGGAATCCTTCGCGCCTTCTACCAGGACGTCGCGCACGGGCATGTCGTGCAGGGCGGCTCGACCATCACTCAGGAGCTCGTCCGGAACCTCTTCATCGGCACCCCGCAGCAGACGCTGACGCGCAAGATCAAGGAGGCCTGCCTCGCGACGAGGTTCTTCCAGAGGAACACGCGGAAACAGATCCTCACCGACTACCTGAACGAGGTCTTCTACGGCCGGCACGCCTATGGCGCCGAGGCCGGCGCGCGAACGTACTTCTCGAAGCCCGCCACCAAGCTGACGCTCGTGCAGGCGGCGCTGCTCGCCGGGCTCCCGCAGGCGCCGTCGGTGTTCGACCCGATCGCCAACCCGCGTGCCGCGCGCATCCGGCGCAACCAGGTGCTGCATGCGATGTTCAAGAACGGCTACATCAACGAGCGCCAGCTGCGGAAGTCCCTCCACAAGGGGCTGCAGCTCAGGCCGGGCCACCTCTACAGCGAGCTGCACCAGCCGAACTTCTTCGGCTGGGCGACGCAGCAGCTCGGCAACAAGTTCGGCCAGAAGCAGGTGGAGCTCGGCGGCCTCAAGGTCACGACGACGCTCGACCCGCGCCTGCAGGCACTCGCGACCCAGGCGGTCAGCCACGTCCTGCACACCTCGACCGACCCGGCCGCGGCGGTCGTGGCGATCGATCCGCAGACGGGTGACGTGAAGGCGATGGTCGACTACCTCCCGAGCGGCAAGGCGATGCAGTTCAACCTCGCGACCCAGGCTCACCGCTCGACGGGCAGCTCCTTCAAGCCGATCACTCTCGCGACGGCTTTGAGCGAGGGCGTCTCGCTCAACTCGGTCTTCACCGGGCCGCCGGAGATCTTCATCACCTATCCCGCCTGCGCCACGAACAACGGCCCGTGGGACGTGCACAACTTCGCCGACGAGACAGCGGGCACGATGAACCTCGCCGACGCGACGCAGAACTCGGTCAACACGATCTTCGCGCAGCTCATCGCCAAGGTCGGGGTGAACAACGTCGTCGCGATGGCGCACCATCTTGGGATCACCGAGCCGTCGGGGCCCAAGAGCCCGTACTTCAAGCCGGTGTGCGCGATCACGCTCGGCTCGGTCGGGTTCACGCCGCTCGAGATGGCCGACGTGTACGCGACCTTTGCCGATGGCGGCGTCCACCACGCGCCGCAGGCGTTCACGTCCGTCCGCGGTGCCGACGGGAAGGACATCGACCTCAATGACCAGGGGACGCGTGTCCTGAGCCCGAGCGTCGTCGCCAACCTCGACTACGCGCTGCAGAAGGTCGTCACGAGCGGTACCGGCACCGCGGCCGCGCTCCCCTCTCGTCCGGTGGCCGGCAAGACCGGCACGGCCGAGAACTTCCAGGACGCCTGGTTCTGCGGTTACGTCCCCCAGCTCGCGACGTGCGTCTGGGTCGGCTATCCCAAGGGTGAGATTTCGCTCTACAACGTCGAGGGCGTCGGCGAAGTGGCCGGCGGCACGCTGCCCGCCGAGATCTGGCGCGCGTTCATGGAGCCGGCAGTCTCGAAACTGCCGGTCAAGGACTTCCCGACCGGGAATCCCTACAGCGGCACGCTCATCAACGGCGACGGCACGTTCTCGTACTCGGGATACCCCTCGTCCACCCCGTGACATTCCTGGCGGCCCGGGGCATGAGCGTCCCGTGGCTCCCTATCCGCTCAACCGCCTGGACGATCTCGTCGGCGAGACGCTCGAGCGTGCCGTCCGCGCTCATCACGCACGCCGGCTGAGGCGGCGCGGCAGCGCGGAGGCGATCGACCCGCCGGCGGACCGCGGCTGGGCTTGCTCGGGCTCGTTCGCGCCGCGTGCCGGCTGTCGGGTCGAGCCGTTCCTCGATGGCGGCGAGGCGCTGCCGCGGATCGCCGACGCGATTCGCTCAGCGCGGTCGCACGTCCACCTGGCGGGCTGGCACTTCGACCCGTCGTTTCGCCTCGAGGAGGGCGGGCCGACGCTGCGCGAGCTGCTGGCGGAGGCGGCGGAGCGCGTCGACGTGCGCGTGCTCGCCTGGGCCGGCGCGCCGCTGCCGCTCTTCCACCCCGATCGCCGCGAGGTGCGGGAGGCTTGTCACGCGTTGGCCGGCGGCACGCGCATCTCGGTGGCGCTCGACGCGCGGGAGCGTCCGTTCCACTGCCATCACGAGAAGCTCGTGGTCGTCGACGACCAGACCGCCTTCGTCGGCGGCATCGACCTGACCGCGCTGTCCGGAGACCGGCTCGACTCGAACGACCATCCGCGACGCGACGGGCTCGGCTGGCACGACACCGCCCTGCGGCTCGAGGGGCCGATCGTCGGCGACGTCGCGCGGCACTTCCACGCACGCTGGCACGCGATCGGCCCGGACGGGCTACCGGAGCCTGGCCGACCGCCGGCCGTCGAGGACGGCGTCGAGGTCCAGTTCGTGCGGACGGTGCCCGAGCGGCTGTACGAGCCCTGGCGGGACGGCGAATGGTCGATCCTCGAGAGCTACCTGCGCGCGCTGCGGGCGGCCGAGAAGCTCGTCTACCTCGAGAGCCAGTTCCTCTGGTCGCCGGAGGTCGCCTTCGTGCTCGCCGACAAGCTGCGCAACCCGCCCTGCGACGAGTTCCGTGTGATCGCGCTCCTCCCATCGCAGCCGAACAACGGCGCCGATGACAGCCGCGGCCAGGTCGGGATCCTGGTCGACGCCGACAAGAAGTCCGGTGACGAGACGACGCGCTTCCTCGCCTGCACGCTCTACCAGCCTGGTCCGGGCGGGAACCCTGTCTACGTCCACTCGAAGGCCGCGGTCGTCGACGACGCCTGGCTCACGGTCGGCTCGGCGAATCTCAACGAGCACTCGCTCTTCAACGACACGGAGGCCAACGTGGTCGTCCGCGACCCGGCGCTCGTGCGGAAAGTGCGGCTGAGGCTGTGGGGGGAGCACCTCGAGCGGCCGCGCGCCGAAATCGACGGCAACCCGGCGCGCGTGTTCGACGAGCTGTGGAAGCCGCTCGCCGAAGAACGGCTCGAGCGGCGCAGGCGCGACGGGTGGGCCGACGGGAAGCTGACGCTGCTGCCTCACGTCTCCCGCCGCGCAGAGGCGCTCCTCGGTCCCTTGAACGGACTCTTGGTGGACGGCTAGCCGCCGGGCGCGCACTCGCCCCCGCCGTAGCGGGTCGCCGGGGCCGGCTCGAACGACTCGAGCGCGTCGAAGCAGTCCTGACACAGCGCGGTTGCGGCCTTGGCCTTGCGGATCAGGAGCCCTCGCTCGTCCGGAGGTAGGACTCCGATCGTGAGCAGGAAGCGGTTGAGCTCGTTCTCCAACGCCGGTGGTCCCACCGGGTGCACAGTTTTCAGCGGTGCTTCGAGGTGATGCATCTGGACGATCATCAGCTTCGCCCGTTGGATCGCGCGCCGCTGCTTGGCCGAGAGCGGGCAGACCTGAGCCCGGGTCGCTGTTCGGGTCGTCGTCGGCGACGCGTGTGATCCGCTGCCGCAGCCGGCCGCCGCCACCGCGAGCGCGACGGCGAGCACCCCGATCACGGCCACCTTCGTTCTCAGATCTGCCAGGTCCCTTCGCGGATCAACGGGATCCGGCGGCCGCGCGCGTCGAAGCCGGTCGCCTCGAGCTCCGGTCCGCCGATCATCACGTCGAGATGGATCGTCGAGCGGTTCAAGCCACGAGCAGGCGTTTCCGTGCGCGTGCCTCCGAAACCGCTGCCGAACGCGATGTGAGCAGCGGCGTTCTCGTCGAGCAGGGTGTTGTAGTAGATGCGGCCCGTCTGGCCGATGCGGGACGAGGCGTCGACCAGCGCAACCTCCCCGAGCCGCCGCGCCGTCCGGTCGGTGTCGAGGAAGCCGGCGACGAAGTCGCGCTCGTCCTCCGAGTCGGCCTCGAGCCGGACGAGCCGCCCGCCCGAGAACTCGCCACGGAGCCCATGAATAAGGCGGCCACGGAACGAGAGCGGGAACGTGCAGCGGAAGGTGCCGGTGGTCTGGCGCGGGTCAGGGCTCGTGAAGACCTCTTCCGTCGGCATGTTCGCCGCGAGCTTGCGGCCGTCGACGAGCGTGTCCAAGCCGCCGAGCCAGCGCGTGCCCTCGACGAAGCCGACGTCGAGCTCGGTGCCCGGCCCGCGCAGTTCGAGCCGGGCGAGCCCGAGCTTCGACAGCCGTGTCGAGCGGCGGTTGAGGGTGCGCAGGTGCTTGACCCAGCCGCTCGTTCCCTTGCCGTCCTCGTCCGTGAGCCGGCAGAACCGGACGAGGTCCTCGGCGAGCCGGCGCTTCGCCTGCAGCGGCTCGAGGTCCGGGTAGACCTGGCCGGCCCAGTGGTCGGTCGGCCAGCCGGCGATGATCCAGCGCGCGCGGAGGTCCCGCCGCGCGCGGTCCGCGAAGGCCACCTGCTTGGCGGTCCGCGAGTAGTCGGTGGCGAGTCGCTTGGCCGGGACGCCGTCGAGGTAGCCGGGCTCCCCTTCGCCGCTGATGTGGGCGAGAGCACCATGCGGAGCCGAGGCCTCCCGCAGGCGACGGCGTGACCAGGGCGACAGCGCTCCCAGGGTGTCGTCGCTGCCGTTGAGCAGCCGTGCCCGAGTCACGAGCGGGTCGGCGGTGACCACGTCGACGAAATGCGCGCCGGCGCGGTACGCGGACTCGGCGACGGCGACGAACAGCTCGCGGTGCTCCGGCTGGCCCTGGACGATGAGCGTGTCGCCCTTGCCGATGCCGAGCGAGGCCCGCACGATCGCGTCCGCGTAGCGCGAGAGCGACGCGGGTGGGAGCAGTGGTTCGCGCACGGATCAGCGAGCCGCTTCGAGCGCCTCCGCGACCGTGTCGTGGACGACGAAGTGCTTGTCGAGGCCCGAGACCTCGAGGGCGCGGCGGGTCTCGAGACCGGGCGCCGCGAGCCGGAAGTCGCTGCGCTCGGGCATCCGGGAGCGCGCCTCGATCAGCACGCCGAGCGCCGTCGAGTCGATGAACCGGACGTCCTCGAGGTCGACCACGAGCAGCTCGGGCTCGCCCGCACAGGCTTCGAGCAGCGCGGCGCGTACCTCCTCGGCGTTGTAGAGGTCGAGCTCGCCCCCGAGCGAGAGGACGACGGCGCCGTCGCGCCGGTCGACCCCGGTCACGGCCGATTCGCGGCCAGCTGAACCGGTGTCGGTCAAATCTCCTCCTCCTCTCGACTGCTCCGGGCGGCCGCCCCGCCCGCGCGGCCATTCAAGCAAGAATGGTCCGGTGGAGCTTGCCGAGATCTCAGCGCGCGCCGCCGGCGAGAACTTCACTGTCGGCTCGGTGCTCTTCCCGCGGCCGTTGCGGCCACACATCCGCGCCCTCTACTGCTACGCGAGGCTCGTGGACGAGCTCGGCGACGCCTACGACGGCGACCGGCTTGCGGTGCTCGACGAGCTCGAGGGAGAGGTCGACGCAGCTTTCGCCGGGGAGGCGACGTGGCCGGTCCTGCAGAACGTGCAGCCGACGATTCGCGGGTTCGAGCTGCCGCGCGAGCCGTTCCTGCGGCTGATCGAGGCGAACCGCATGGACCAGCGGATCGGCGAGTACGAGACATGGGCGGACTTGAAGCACTACTGCGTCCACTCAGCCGACCCGTGCGGGCGGCTCGTGCTCGGCGTCCTGCGCAAGCTGGACGAGCCGGAGCTCGTCGCGGCGAGCGACTCGGTCTGCACCGGGCTCCAGCTCGTGAACTTTCTCCAGGACGTTCCGCGCGATCTCGAGCTCGGGCGCATCTATCTGCCGGCCGAGGACCGGCGCACGTTCGGCGATCCGCCGCTCGACCGGCCGAGCGAGGAGTTGCGGGGGCTGCTTCGGTTCGAGGCGCAACGAGCGACGGAGCTTCTCGCGGCCGGCGAGGTGCTGCGCGAGCGGATCGGGGGCCGGCTCGGCCGCGCCGTCGCGCTGTTTGCCCGCGGCGGCCTGGCCGCGCTCGACGCTCTCGAAGCGGCCGGCTGGGACATCTTCAGCGGCCGCCCGCGGCCGTCGCGCGCCCGTCTCGCGCGCGAGGCGGCGCTCGTCCTCGTGCGATGAGCGTCGAGGAGGCCTACGCCGAGGTCGGCCGCATCACCCGCCGCGAAGCGAAGAACTTCGCGTACGGGATCATGGTGCTGCCGCGGGCGAAGCGGCAAGCGATCGCCGCGGTCTACGCCTTCGCGCGCCGGGTGGACGACGTCGCTGACGGGGAGCTGCCGCCGGAGGAGAAGCGCGCCGAGCTCGAAGAGCTGCGCGCCGCGCTCGACGGCGAGTCCTCCGATCCCGTGTTCGTCGCGCTCGCCGACGCGCGCGAGCGCTTCGGCATCCCGCGCGAGCCGCTCGAAGCGTTCATCGACGGCGGCCTGCAGGACCTCGAGCAGTCGACCTATGCGGACTTCGCCGAGCTGCGCGGCTACTGCGAGAAGGTCGCGGGCGCGGTCGGCCTCGCGTGCGTTCCCGTCTACGGCTCCGACGACACGGAACACGCGATGACGCTCGGGATCGCCCTCCAGCTGATCAACATCATCCGGGACGTCGACGAGGACCAGCAGCTCGGCCGGGTCTATCTCCCGCAGGACGAGCTCACCGCCTTCGGCGTCGAGGAGCTCGCGCTCTCGCCGGAGTTCCAGGAGCTGATGGCGTTCGAGGCCGAGCGCGCGCGGACGTACCTGGCTGAAGGGCTGCGGCTGCTCGACTCGCTCGACCGCCGCAGTGCGCTCTGCGTCGGGACGTTCGCGGGGCTGTACCGCGAGACGCTGGACCGGATCGAGGCGGGCGGCTTCGACGTTTTCGGCGAGAAGACGCGGCTCTCCGCCCCGCGCAAGCTCGCCGTCGTCGCGCGGGGGCTCCTGCCGTGAAGGTCGCGGTCGTGGGTGGCGGCCTGGCCGGGCTCGCCGCCGCGCTGGAGCTCGTGGATGCCGGCCAGGCCGTGACGGTGTACGAGGCCCGGCCAACGCTCGGCGGCGCCGTCCAGACGCTGCCGGAACGCGAGGGCGATCCGGAGCCGCCGCCCGACAACGGGCAGCACATCGCGCTGGGCTGCTTCACCGAGTACCTGGGCTTCCTCGAGCGGATCGGCGAGGGCGACTCGTTCCTGAGGACGCGGCTCGGGCTGCCCGTGCTCGACGCGGACGGACGGGTCGCGACGATCGCGCCGAGCCTCTCCGGGCTTCTTAGGTACACGCACTTGCCGCTACGGGACCGGCTTCGACTGCCGGTCACCACACTGCGACTGCGCTCCGCGCGGTCGCATCCGAAAGAAACGTTCGGAGGACTGCTCCGGCGGCTGGGCGAGACCGACACCTCCATCAACTGTTTCTGGGACGTCTTCATCCGGCCGGCGCTCAACCTCCGCTGTGACGAGGTCGACGCGGAAGCCGGCCTGTTCACGGTGCGGACGGCTCTCCTCGGCCCGCGGGGGAACAGCGATCTCGTCCTGCCGACGAAGCCGCTCGGCTGGATGCACGGCGATGCGGCCGGTCGCGTGCTCGGCGACCGGGTTCGCCTCGAGCAGCGTGTGGAGGCGCTCGACGAGCTCGACGCTGACGCCGTCGTCGTCGCGGTGCCGCCGCGCGAGAGCGCGCGCCTGCTCGGGGAGCCCGATCCCGCGCTCGAGGACTCGCCGATCGTGAGCGTCCACCTCTGGTTCGACCGGCAGCTGCTCGAGCAGCCGCTCGCCGCCCTGCTCGGCTCCGATGCGCACTGGGTCTTCGACCGCGGGTCGCTGACGGGAGAGCGGCCCGAGCGGGGGCAGTACCTCACGGTCGTCTCGAGCGGCGTGCCCGAGCTGCTCGAGGTGCGTGGGCGCGAGCTCGTGGAGCGGATCGCCGGCCAGCTGACGGAGCGGCTCGGCGAGGCCGACCTCCTGTGGTCGCGCGTGAGCCGTGAGCCGTACGCGACGATCGCGCTGCGTCCGGGCGTCGAGCGGCCAGGAGTCGAGACCTCCAGTCCCAACGTCGTTCGCGCGGGCACGTGGACCGATACCGGCTGGCCGGCGACGATGGAGAGCGCGATCCGCAGCGGGCGCATGGCGGCTCAGCACATCTTGAGCCGGTCATCCGCCAAAGTTACGGCCTAGATGGCCGTAACGGAGCTGACCACCAGCCTCGACACCGCGATCGAGCGCGGCACGCGCCGCCTGCTCGAGCTGCAGCGGCCGGACGGTGTCTGGGTCGGCGAGCTCGAGTCGAACGTGACCATGACGGCGCAGCACCTCTTCTGGCACCACTACCTCGACCTGCGCACGCCAGAGCTCGACCGGAGGATCGCGAACGAGCTCATGGCGAGGATGCGGGACGACGGCACCTGGGCGATCTGGTTCGAGGGGCCGCCGGACCTCTCGACCTCGATCGAGGCCTACGTCGCGTGCCGGCTCGCCGGCGTCGATCCCGGGCCTCGCGCGCTCGCCTTCATCCAGCGCGAGGGCGGGATCCCCAAGAGCCGGCTGTTCACGAAGTGCTTCATGGCGCTGCTCGGTCAGTGGCCCTGGCAGAAGATGGTGCCGATCCCGCCCGAGCTCGTGCTTCTGCCGCCGGGATCGCCGTTCTCGATCTACAACTTCTCGTGCTGGGGGCGGCAGACGTTTGTCGCGCTCTCCGTTGCGCAGTCGCTGCGCCCGGTGCGGCCCGCCGACCTCGACCTGAGCCCGATCGGCGCGCTGCCCGGCCGGACACGGGCGCCGGGCAGGCGGCCGAGCCACCTCCACCGCAGAGCAATCCGCGTCGCCGAGCGCTGGATCCGCGAGCGCCAGGAGGCGGACGGCTCGTGGGGCGGGATCCAGCCGCCGTGGGTGTGGGGGATCATCGCGCTCGCCGCGCTCGGCTACGGGCTCGACGACCCGACGCTCGGCAAGGCGGTCGAGGGCTGGCAGGGCTTCATGGTCGAGGACGGCGAGCGGCTGCGCCCCGAGGCGTGC
>DATFSG010000124.1:0-7396 GCA_035262765.1 Gaiellaceae bacterium
TCGTCCGCGTCGCCGTCGCGGGCACGGAGCAGCCCGCGTCCGTGCCAGCCCGACTGCTCGAAGCGCTCGCCCGCCGCCCGCACCCGGTCGAGCAACTGCGGCGCCTCCTCAAGCACCACGAGGCCCGCCGCGCAGGCGAGCGGGTTCCCGACATGCGTGTGCGTGTAGACGTCCTCGGGGCCGAGCTGCCAGACGTCCTCGAGCCCGTCGCGATAGAACAGCGCCGCCGAGAGCGGCAGACCACCGCCGAGAGCCTTGCCGACGCAGAGCACGTCGGCGACCTCCTCGCCCGGCCACATCTCACCGACGCGGCCGAGCCCCGCGAAGATCGCGTCGACCACGAGCAGCGCCCCAACCTCGTCGCAGCGGCGCCGCAGCGTCTCGAGGAACCCGTCCGGCGGCACACGCGAGCCGGCTCTCCCCTGCACCGGCTCGACGATCACGCAGCCGGCGTCCTCGGGCAGCGGCCCGGGATCCTCGCCGTACGCCCGCCGGTGCACCGGCCCGGGGAGCCAAGGCGCGAACGGCTCACGGAATTGCTCGAAGCCCGTGGCGGCGAGCGCAAGCAGCCCGGTCCCGTGATAGGCGCCGTCGAACGCGACGATGCCCGGGCGCCCGGTCGCGAGCAGCGCCGTTCGGAGCGCGATCTCGACCGCATCCTCACCCGTCACGCCGAGCTTCGCCGGCCGCGGCAGCGCCTCGCGCAGGCGCACCGTCTTCTCGGCGTCAGCGAGATCCCCGAGCGCGTGCACAACCTCCTGCTCGCGCCAGGCCTCGAGGATCCGCGGATTGCGATGGCCAAGCGCGGCCACGCCGAAGCCGCCGGTCAGGTCGAGCAGCTCGCGGCCGTCGGCGAGCGTGACGCGGCAGCCCTCGGCCCGCGCCCAGATCACTTCGCGCCGAGCCGGAGGACGCGGCCCGCCGTCGCCTTCGCGATCGTCCCCGCCATCGCCGGGTTCTCCTGCAGCCGCCGCAGCGAGTAGCCGTACCAGTGCTCGCCGAAGGGGACGTAGACGCGCAGGCGATGCCCCTCCGCGACGAGTTGGTCGCGCCGCTCCTCGCGCACGCCGAGCAGCATCTGCAGCTCGTACTCGAGAGGGTCGAGTTCGCGCTGCGAGATCTGCGCAAGCGACTCACCGATCAGCCACTCGTCGTGCGTCGCGACTCCGACGTAACACTCGGCCTCGAGCAGCGCGTCGAGGCAGCGGACGAAGTTCGCGCGCACCGCCTCGAAGTCGGTGAACGCGATCGTGCCCGGCTCCAGGTAGATGCCCTTGCACAGGCGAACGCTCGGCCGCAGGTCCGCGAGCGCTTGGACGTCGTCGAGCGTGCGCCGCAGCCGCGCCTGCAGCACGACGCCGAGGTTCTCGTGCCCCTCCTCGCGCAGCTCACGGTAGAGCCGGAGCGTGTCGTCGGTGGTCGACGAGTCCTCCATGTCGATCCGGACGAAGTTGCCGTACCCGGCCGCGGTGCGCACGACGTCGAGGAGGTTCTCGCGGCAGAGCTCGTACGAGAGATCGAGCCCGAGCGCGGTGAGCTTGACGCTGACGTTCGAGTCGAGCGACGCCTCGTCGATCGCGGCGAAGACGTCGTCGTAGGCCTGGGCGATCGCGCGGGTCTCGTCCTCATGCGTGATCTCCTCGCCGAGCACGTCGACGGTGGCCATCTTCCCGCCGGTGTTCAGATTCCGAACGCAATCGACCGCATCGGCCAGCGTCGCACCGGCGATGTAACGCGAGGAGAAGAGCTGCACCACGGGCTTCGGCACCGCCGGCAGGAGGCGAACGAGGGCGGAGTCGAGCAGCGTCACGGGCGCGGCGATTCTATGCGGGAGGGGACCACGCGGGGCTCGCCCAGAATCCGGCGGCGGTTGCGAGCTGAACGTGTGACGCGAGCGCCGGGCGGTGCCGTATACCGATCGGGATGCGTGCCGTTGCCGGAGCGATCGCGGTGCTGGCCGGCGTTATGGCCGCTTCGGGCTGCGGCGGGTCAGGCGTGAAGCAGGCGGCGTACCACCCGACCGCGGCGCAGACGCGCGGCGACGCGCTGATCGTCCCGATCAGCGCGCAGACCAGGCGCAGCCTCGAACGGCATCTCTACCGCGCGCGGTTCCTCTCGCCGACCCGGCTGGCGATCCCTGGGATCGCCGGGAGCAGCAACTGCCCGTCAGTCCCGGCCAAGCTGATCGTTCGGAGCCCCCACGCGATCCGGGTCAATCTGGTCGTCGGCAGCTGGAGCCGTACGGCCTCCGGCCGCAGGGTCGAAGTGCCTCACTCGCCCGGGATCTGCCTGGACGATCTTCACCCGATCCCGGTCGTCATCGCCATCGACCCGAGGCGAGTAGACGTCCGTCGCCAACTGAAGGTCAGCCTCTACTTCCCGAAGGGCGCGATTCGCAGATACAAGCGCCCGGTCGGCGTCATCGTGCCGCCGCTCGCCACAGCGCGCATCCGCGAAGAGGTACGGGTCGCCCGCTCCTCGGACCGCAGCCTCTTCTCGATCTTCCCGAAGGCGCCTGGCGAGCGGCGGTGCCTGATCCCCCAGCACGGCACGCAGCGCCGGTTCACGGGGATCTGCCGGACGAGCGTCCATTCCCGCCCGACGATGGAGCCCTCCGAGACCGTCAGGTTCACCGAGAGTTGGTGGCCTCACTGTCCGCCCATGACGGCGTGCAGTCCGCGCGCGCTGCGCCACCACACCTGGCAGGTCATCGAAGGCGAGACGATCGTCACGGCGGGTTCGAAGCCCCACGTCTTCGCGACCCGGTCGCGCGGCGCGAAACCTCCGCAGCGCTCCTAGAGTCGGCTAGGAGGTCTCGCGCATGAACCCCTGGCGCGCGGCGCTGACGAGCGCCACGGCCTCGGGGAAGAGAACGCGCATCGCGTCGCGGAGGGCGATCGCCTGCTCGTCGACGCCGCCTGTCGGCTGCACCTGCTGCAGCGCGGCCGCGGTCAGCTCGACCGCGGTGTTCAGCGTGAGCGTGGCGAACTGCTCCCGCTGCGCCTCCTGGACGCTCTCGGCCTGCTGCTCGGCGAACTCGCGCAAGCCGCGCATGATCTCGTCGGGATCGCCGCCGAACGGGAACCCAAAGCCTCCGCCTTCCATGCAGCCAGCTTAGCTGCGGGCCACCGTCAGCTCGCCGATCAGCCCGAACCCGCGGACGTGCACTCGCGGCGCCGACGGCGGCAGCTCCTCGTCCGGACCGGTGACGGACTTGTCGCCGATGAGGAAGAAGCCGGAGAGCTCGACGTCGACATGGCGCGGAACGACAATCGTGGTGTCGCCGATCAGCTGTGTGATGGTGATCGTGACCTCGTCGCCGTCCAGCTCGGCCGCGCGGAGGTCGAGCCGGCAATCGCCGATGCCCATCACCACGCGCGTCTTGGCGCCGATTCGCCAGCGTCCCTTGCGATTGACCTCTCCGATCACGGTGCCCAGCCAGCGCACCGGCTTACGGCGCGACACGGGCGTCGCGGTTGCGGGCAAGTCCCCCGTCACGCGCGCAAGCTCGGCGTGCGACTGCGCGCGATAGGCGAGCGCGGTGCGGTCGGCGAGCTCCTCGAGCGTCAGCCGTCCTTCGGTGGACGCGTCGCGCAGCCGCGCGACGACCTGCTCCCGCTCGGCGTCCGAGGCACGCTTCTCGAGCTCGCCGCTCATCCCAGCGGCAGCTTGTAGTTGCCCTCGACGTCGGACGCAAGCTCCTCGACCGCCCCGAGCGCCGACTGCATCGCTGCCGCGAAGGGAGAGGTCCCGCTCTCGCCGAGCGCCTGCTCGAGCCGCCGCGACGCGGAGCCGAGCGCATCGAGGTAGGCGCTGCTCGCGACGCGCGGCTCGTGCTGCAGCGTGTCGGCGAGGGAGGCCGCCGCGGCCTCGGCTTCCTCGATCCCCTCCGGGTTGTCGGTCTTGCGCAGCTCGGCGAGCCTCGCCTGAAGCTCCGGTAGGTGGCCGCCGCCCGCGGACTCCTCCGCCACCTCGCACAGCGCCGCGAGCGAGGCCGCTTCCCGCACGAGCCGGCTGTCGGTCAGCGGCTTCGCGTCGTCGTCCAGCGCGAGCCAGGCGCGTCCCTCGGCGGACTCGAGGGCGCAGAGATAGACGCGCCGGCCAAGGGTCTCGGTCGCGAGCACGCCGGCCAGATCCTCCCCCGGCTCCGCGAACGCGGCAGCGGCGCTCGCGATGCGCCCGACCTCCTCGGCGACGGTCATGGGGCCAGAATAGGGCTGTGGAGGCGTCGGCACGCACCCGGCACGCGCGCGAGCTGTTCGCGCCGCTCGGCCCGACCTACGATCGCTATGCCCGCCTGCTCTCGTTCGGACAGGATCCACGCTGGCGGTCGTTCCTCGTCTCGCGGGTGCCGGCCGACGCTCAGCGGGTGCTCGACGTCGCGAGCGGGACGGCGGCCGTGGCGATCGAGCTCGTGCGCGCGGACGCGGAGCGGACGGTGGTCGGCGTCGATCAGAGCCCCGAGATGCTGGCCGCCGGGCGCGAGCGTGTCGCGGACGCCGGCCTGGGCGACCGGATCGAGCTGCGCGAGGGACGTGCCGAGGCTCTGCCGTTGGCGAACGGAGAGTTCGACGCGGTCAGCTTCACCTACCTGCTTCGTTACGTTGACGACGTGCCCGCGACGCTGCGCGAGCTCGTCCGGGTCGTCCGCCCCGGCGGGACGGTGGCGATGCTCGAGTTCGGCTTGCCCCGCGGCGTGTGGCGGCCGCTCTGGGAGCTCTACGTGCGCGTCGGGCTGCCGGCGGCGGGAGCCGTCGTCTCGCCGGGCTGGGGCGGCGTCGGCCGCTTCCTCGGTCCGAGCATCCGCGACTTCTGGCGCGAGTGGCCGGAGCCGCGCCTGCTCGACGCGTGGCGGGAGGCCGGCCTCACCGAGGTCGGCGCACGGCGGCTGAGCCTCGGCGGCGGCATCGTCGTCTGGGGGAAGCGCGCATGACGGCTGCGCGGCCGCGGCCCGCCTTCTACGCGCTCCGTCCCGGCGGTTGGCGCGACTACGTGACGCTGCTCCATCTGCCCTACACACTCTGGAATCTCTCGTACGTCGCGGTGGGGGCTGCGCTCGCGCCGCGGATGGACTGGCCGCTGCTCGGGTGGACGGCGCTCGCCTTCGCACTCGCGCTGGGGGTAGGGGCGCACGCACTCGACGAGCTGAACGGACGGCCGCTTCGGACCCGCATCTCGTCACGGATGCTCGTCGCCCTGGCGGTGACCTCGATCTCCGCCGCCGCCGCCATCGGGATCGCCGTCGCGATCTCACGCACGCTCTGGCTGCTCGTCTTCGTCGCCGTCGGGTCGTTCCTCGTCGTCGCCTACAACCTCGAGCTGTTCGGCGGCAGGTTCCACACCGGGTTCTGGCTCGCGGCGACCTGGGGGTCCTTCACCGTGCTGACGGCGTACTTCGCTTCGGCGCGAACGCTGAACGGCGCCGCCTTTGCCGCGGCGGCCTATGCCTTTGCCGCGCTCCTGGCACAGCGACGGCTCTCGACTCAGGTGCGGCTCGTCCGCCGCCGGGTCGTCGCCGTCGAGGGGACGATGCAACTCGACGACGGTTCGACGTTGCCGGTTGACAGGGAGGCGCTCGCGGGGTCGCCCGAGGCGGCGCTGAAAGCTCTGGCGGTCGCGAGTGTGCTCATCGGCGTCGCGCTGCTCCTGTTCCGCGCGGGCTAGCTCTACACTCAGGAACCGTGTCGTTGACGACGATCTGCGATCTCATCTTCGCCGGCGGCGTCGTGCTTGCCGCGCTCGCGCTCACCGGTGCAGCGCTCCGGCGTGCCAGCAGATCCGCGCTCGCGGTCGTCGCCGGTCTCGAGACGGCCGCTGCCGTCGGTGTGTGGGTCGCGTTTGCCCTCCGCCACGACCGCCCGCTGGCCGTCGCCGCGGCGGGGCTGACCGCCTGCGCGCTCGCGGCCGTGGCCGCTCTCCTCCTCGGTCGCGCGTTGAAGCGCGTCGGGGCGATGGACGATCGGCTCGCCGAGACGCAGGCCGACCTCCTCGCCTCGGTCGAGCGGGAGAAGACCGCGGCTGCGAAGGAGCTCCAGCTCACGCTTGCCCGCGCCCGCGCCGACTCGCGCTCGCTGCTGGAAGAGCAGGAGCGGCAGATCGCGGAGGATCGGCGGGCGCTCGTCTCCCAGTGGGAGCACGAGGCGACGTCGGTGCTCGCCGAGAAGCTGAACCAGGTTCAGGCGCAGACCGAGCAGCGGCTCGCGGGGTGGTCGCAGGATCTCGATCGAATCGCCGAGGCGACCAAGAGGCGGATCGGGGAGCTCGAGCAGCGGCAACAGCAGGTGCTGCGAGAGATCGAGCTGCGGCTCACCGCCGACGCCGAGCGGCTTTCGGCCGAGAGCGAGGAGCAGCGGGCCGGCGTGGCGCGGCTGCGCACCGAGCTCGGCCGCACGCTCGACGAGGCTCTGAACCTCGCGCGCAGCGAGCTCGACGTGCATGCGGCCGACCGTCGTCGAGCTCTCCACGAGCTCGAGGAGCGGATGGCACGTCGCGAGCGCGAGCTGACCGAGCAGGCGCAGCGCGAGGAGGTCGACGCGGTGCAGCGCGTGAAGGCCGGCTTCGAGGACGTCTCCCGGCGCCAGATCGAGCAGCTCGAGCGCGCCGTCGACCGTGCGGTGGCCTCGCATGCCGACGAGGCAGCGCAGAGATTCGCGCAGCTCGTGAAGACCTCGCGGGAGGACGCCGCAAAGCGCCTCGCCCGCGAGCTCGAGCGCGCGGTGAGCACCTTCTCGCGGGAGGCCGAGACGGTGCTCGCGGAACGGCTGGCCCACGTCGGCGACGCAGGCGCGCAGCGACTCGAGCACAGAGTCTCGAGTGTCGGCAAGGATCTCGAGCGGCGACACGACGAGCTGGTCGCAGCCCAGGATCAGCGCCTGAGCGAGCTCGAGAGCGAGATGCGGCGGCGGATCGAGGATCTCCGCTCCGACGTCGAGGCCGAGCGAGGCGTGCTCGAGGCGCGTCTGCAGGAAATCCTGCGCCGCTATACCTCGACCGCGGGCGTCCGCGGTTCCTGAGCGCTCCTTACAAAAACTTGTTCTAACAAGGCCCAGGAGGGTTCGTCGAAAGCACCACGAACCTGGTGAGGCCATGAGCGAGATGACGACCACCCCCATCCTCGACGAGCCCCTCTTCGACGAACGGTCGAAGGTCGAGAGCTGGCGTCTCCACGTTCTGATCGAGGCCGGTTACCCGCTCTCGCTCGCCGAGCGGCTCGCCGTGAGCGAGGCCGACCTTCACGTCGCCTGCGAGATGCTCGGCCGCGGCTGCCAGCCGGACACGGCCGCCGAGATCCTCCTCTAACAGTCGCGCGACTAGGCTGCTGCGGTGGCCAAGGTCGAGGCGCTGCCGTACGACGATCGCACCGTCTACTCGGTCGCGGCGTTCAATCGCGGGGTCG
>DATFSG010000125.1:0-4890 GCA_035262765.1 Gaiellaceae bacterium
GACCTCTGGCTCGAGATGAAGGAGTCGGGCGTGATCGACAAGACCATGCTCGTGTTCGGCCAGATGAACGAGCCGCCGGGCGCGCGCCTGCGGGTCGCGCTGACCGGCCTGACGATGGCGGAGTACTTCCGCGACGAGGGCCAGGATGTCCTCCTCTTCATCGACAACATCTTCCGCTTCGTCCAGGCAGGCTCGGAGGTCTCGGCGTTGCTCGGCCGGATGCCGAGCGCCGTCGGTTACCAGCCGACGCTCGCGACCGAGATGGGGCAGCTGCAGGAGCGCATCACCTCGACCCGCACAGGCTCGGTCACCTCGGTGCAGGCGATCTACGTGCCGGCCGACGACCTCACGGACCCGGCTCCCGCGAACACGTTCGCGCACCTCGACTCGACCACGGTGCTCGATCGCAGCATCGTCGAGAAGGGGATCTATCCGGCAGTGCACCCGCTGCGCTCGACGTCGCGCGCGCTGCAGCCGGGAATCGTCTCCGACGATCACTACGCGACCGCAACGCGCGTGCAGGAGGTGCTGCAGCGCTACGCCGACCTGCAGGACATCATCGCCATCCTGGGCATCGACGAGCTCTCCGACGAGGACAAGCTCGTCGTGCAGCGCGCACGCAAGATCGAGCGCTTCCTCTCGCAGCCGTTCTTCACGGCTGCGCAGTTCACCGGCACGCCGGGCGAGTTCGTGAAGCTCGAGGACACGATCCGCGGCTTCACGGAGATCCTCGACGGCAAGCACGACGAGCTGCCCGAGCAGGCCTTCTACATGGTCGGGACGATCGAGCAGGCGGTCGAGCGCGGCAAGCAGCTGGGCGCCGACGAGCCGGAAGCGGCCGCTGAGGCCGAGGCCGACGAGCAGAATGACGACGCCGAGGCCAGCGAGGCCGAGACGGCCGGCGCTCCCGCGTAGCGATGCCCGACCATCCCGTCTTCCCGGTCTCGGTCGTGACGCCCGAGGGACCGGCGTTCGAAGGCGAGGCCGAGATGCTGATCGTCCCGGGCGCAGCGGGAGAGATCGGCGTCCTCGCGCGGCACGCCCCGCTCGTCGCGATGCTGCGGGCAGGCTCGACGCGCGTCCACCTGGGCGACGGCGAGGTGCGCGAGTTCGCGACCGGCCCCGGCTTCTTCCAGGTGCTCGAGAACCGCGCGATCGCGCTGGTCGACGACGCAGTCGCCGCCGGCGACATCGACGAGGAGCGTGCACGCCTGCAGCTGGAGGAAGCTCAGGAAGAGCTGGCAAAGGTCGAATCCGGCGACTCCACCGCCGACCGCTGGCAGCTCGAGCAGCGCATCCGCCACGCCGAGAACCAGCTCACGGTCTCCGGCGCCAGCTAGTAGCGGTCGATATCGACCAGCCGCTGGTCGCTGATCCCGAAGTGGTGCGCGATCTCGTGGAAGACCACGCGGCGCACCATGAACCGCAGCCGCCCGGGGTCGCCGCCAGAGATCCGCAGGAGCGGGACGCGGTAGATCGTGATCTTGTCCGGCAGCGCGCCTGAGTAGTACGGCCCGCGATTACCCCACGGGACTCCCTGGTAGAGGCCGAGGAGGTTCTGGCCGGGCGGCGGCTCGTCCTCGACCGTGACGGCCACGTTCGTCATCAGGCCGCGGATGTCGTCGGGCAGGTCGTCGAGCGCGTCGCGTACGAACTGCTCGAAGTCCGGTTCGCCATCCTCGTTCATCGCCTCGATCCTAGGGCGACGTGGGCACCTCGGGGAGGACCGATCCCTGTCGGAGCGCTTCCTCGAGAGGCGTAGCCACGGCGGCGTCGTGCACCGTGGCGTACTTCTCGCCGAGCTCCTGCTCCGCCGCGGCCTTCGCCTCCTCGAACAGCACCTGCTCCTGGGGCTGGAGCTCGAGACCGGCGTCGCGCAGCAGTCCGTCGGCGATACCGGCGAGGTATGCCGCCCGCTCGGCGTTGTTCTCGTGGAGGCAGAGGCGCACGTAGGTCGCGAGCGCGTACGCCATCACCTCCTTGAAGCCGAGCTCGAGCGTCTGCGCAATCGCGCGCTCGAGCCACACGCGCGCCTGCTCGTAGTTGCCCGCCCGGAGGTTGTGGCTCCCGAGGTTGTAGGTCGAGATCGATGCGTTGGCCTTGTGGCTCGACTCGAGCGCCAGCGCCTCCTCGGTCACCTCGATCGCGCGCGCGTAGTCACCGCGCTCGGCGGCGATGTGGCCGAGGTTGCCCAGCACGGTGGCGAGGCGAGGTTGGACGTCGAGCTTGCGGAAGAGATCGGCGCTCTCCTCCAGCAACTCGCTCGCCGCGTCGTACTCCTTCAGAACCGCCGCGACCGTGCCGACGTCGCTGAGGGCGCGGGCTATCCAGAGCTCGTCCGCGAGCTCTCGGGCCAGCGTGAGCGTGGCGCCGAAGCGCTCTCGCGCCAGCTCGTGCTTGCCGACGCGGAAGGCGATTGCCCCGCTCGCCGAGGTGGCTCTCAGCCGCACCATCGGATCCACGCCTGCGGCATGGGGCAGCGCCTCCTCGAGCCACCGGCCGCCCTCGCTGAAGTGGCCGCGCACCTCCCAGAACAGCCGCAGCGAGCTCGCCATGCGCAGGGCCAGCTCCGGGTCGTGCTCGATCGACCAGGCGAGCCCGGCGCGGATGTTGTCGTGCTCGGGCTGGATCTGGTCGAGCCAGGTCTTGGCGTCCTCGCCGGCGACCGTCCGCTCCGCCATCGTCTCGGCGAGCTCGGTCAACCACTCCGCGTGCCGTCGTCGCAGTTCGTCGGCGCCTGCCTCCTCGAGCCGCTCGACCGCGAAATGGCGGACCGTCTCGAGCATCGTGAAGCGGCCGTCGCGCCGCCGCAGCAGGTTGTTGTCGACCAGCGTGGCGAGGCTGTCGAGCGTGACGCCGCACACGCTCTCAGCCGCCTCCAGCGTGCAGCCGCCGGCGAAGACCCCCAGGCGGGTGAAGGCCAGGCGCTCGTCCGGTCGCAACAGGTCGTAGCTCCAGTGGATGGTGGCGGCGAGCGTCTGTTGGCGAGCCGGCGCGTCGCGCGGACCGCTCGGGAGCAGGTGCGGCTCCCGCTCGAGCCGTTCGAGGATCTCTCCCGGCGCGAGCAGCTTCGCCCGGGCCGCCGCCAGCTCGATTGCGAGCGGCAGCCCGTCCAGCCGGCTGCAGACGCGAGCGACCTGCGGCGCGCTGGCCGTGTCCAGCTCGAAGTCGGGATCGACCGCACGGGCCCGCGCGGCAAAGAGGCGCAGCGCGTCCGTCTGGACGAGGGCTTCGAACGGCAGGTCGGCGTCGGGCGCCTCGAACGGCGGCACCGGATACTCCCGCTCGGCCGCCAGCCGCAGCGGCGCGCGGCTCGTGGCCAGGATCCACACGCGCGGCGCCGCGGCGAGCAGCTCGCCGACGAACGGAGCCGCGGCCAGGAGCTGCTCGAGGTTGTCGAGGACGAGCAGGATGCGCCGCTCCCGCAGGTGCTCGATCACGGCTCCCGAGAGGGAGCCCGTGCCCTCCCGGACCTCGAGCGCCTCGGCGATGGTGGGAACGAGCAGGTCGGGGCCCGAGACCGGCGCGAGGTTGACGAAGACCGCACCGTCCCGCAGCTCCGGCTCGAGCGCGTCCGCGACCGCCAGGCCCAGCCGTGTCTTGCCCGTTCCTCCGGGTCCGGTGAGCGTCACGAGCCGTGCGCCCTCGTCCCGGAAGAGGGCGCTGACAGCGGCGAGCTCGAGCCGGCGGCCGACGAGCGGCGTCGCGGGGACCGGTAGCGGCTTGGTCGAGCGCGTCGGCGCCTCGGGAGCGTCGAGGCTCGGCTCCTGCCGGAGGATCGCTCGCTCCAGCTCCTGCAGTACGGGGCTCGGGTCGAGGCCGAGCTCCTCCGCCAGAACTGTGCGAGCGTCGCGATAGACCTCGAGCGCCTCCGCCTGGCGGCCGCAGCGGTAGAGCGCGAGCAAGCGCTGCTCGAGGAACTTCTCGTGGTACGGATGCTCGGCGGTCAGCGCCTCGAGCTCCGCGACGACGGCGTCGTGACGGCCGCAGGCGAGCTCCGCGTCGTAGCGAAGCTCGAGCGCCGTGAGGCGCAGCTCCTCGAGCCGCTCGGCCTCGGCGGCGCGCCGGATCTCGTCCGGTAGGTCGGCGAGCGCCGGCCCGCGCCAGACGGCGAGCGCGTCCCGCAGCTCGTCGACAGCGTCGTCCGCGCGGCCCGCCTCGAGCGCCGCCCGACCGCGCGTGAGCGTACGCTCGAAGCGGTCGAGGTCGAGCTCGTCCTCGCCGACGACGACGCGGTAGCCGCGGCCTGCGGTCTCGATCCGCTCCCCGCCCAGCGCGCGGCGCAGTCCGTGCACGTAGACCTGAAGCGACTGGAGGGCGGAGGCGGGAGGCGACTCTCCCCAGAGCCCGTCGATGAGCTGCTCGGCTGTCACGACGCGGCGGCGGTTGACGAGCAGCAACGCAAGCAGCCCGCGCTGCTTCGGAGCGCCCAGCGCAGCAGGCTGATCGTCGTCGGGCAGGGCCTGAATCGGCCCCAGAATGCGGAATTGCACCGGTTTTCCCCTCCCCCTTAATTCCTGCCCAAGCGGATCTTAAGCGGCGCCTCCGACGCTGCATTCGACAGCCGCGCAATGCGGCCCAGCGAAACAGGAGGCAAGCATGATCCGCGCAGGAGATTCAATCCAGAACCCGGTCACCGGCGAGCGCCTCGTCTTCCGGCAGACGAGCCGCGAGACGAACGGCGCGGCCGTCGTGATCGAGACCTTCGTCCAGCCGAACGGCTTCGTGGCAGCGGCGCACGTGCACCCGAGCCAGGAGGAGCGGTTCGAGGTTCTTCGCGGCAGTGTCGGCTTCAAGGTCGGCCGCGAGAAGCTCGTCGCCGGCCCCGGCAAGCGCCTCACGGTGCCCGCAGGCACGCCGCACAAGTTCTGGAACGCAGGTGACGAGGTC
>DATFSG010000126.1:0-21084 GCA_035262765.1 Gaiellaceae bacterium
AGCGTCGTCGCCGGCGGCGCGGCCCGCGCGCCGAACCGCCCCAATGCGAGCGGGTGCGCCGGAACGTGCAGCGGGCCGAGCAGGTCCTCGAACAACGGCTCGGCGTCGCGGACGAGCGGCCCGAAGAGCTTGCGCCATCTCGCCTGGTCGGCGTTGAGGTCGGGGGCTGCGGCCTCGGGTGAACGTTCCAGCAAGACGGCCGTCCCGTCGTCGAACGGATGCGCGAGCGCGGCAGACGGCTCGATCCACTCGACGCCGTGCTCCTCGAGCGGCAGCGTGCGGAAGAACGGCGACGCCACCCCGAGGGGATGGATCGCCGAGCACACGTCGTGCACGAATCCCGGCAGCGTCAGCTCTGCCGAGCGAGCGCCGCCTCCCACCGTGTCGGCGGCCTCGAGGACGCGAACCCGGCGCCCCGCCTGCGCCAGCACGATCGCCGCGGCGAGCCCGTTCGGCCCGGAGCCGACGACGATCGCGTCCGGCATGGCAGGAGCCTAGTTTTCAGCCGGTCTCCGCTGTAGCCTCCTCCGGTCGGACAAGGCGCAGGGGAAGAAGAGGAGTCGGTAATGGAGGCAGTGCGGCGCTGGGCGTGGGTCGCGTTGAAGTACGTGACCACGATCTTCTTCCTGGGCGTGATCCTTCAGTTCTTCTTCGTGGGGTTCGGGCTGTTCGGGATGAAGGACGGAGAGACGATCGACAATGCCAAGTCGCTGGACGCGCACCGGGCCTTCGGCTTCATCCTGTCCGACGGCGGCGCCGTCTTGCTACTCGTCCTCGCGTTGCTGGCCTGGCCGAAGCCGCGCAAGCTGCTCGGGGCCTGGATCCTGCTCGCCCTGTTGGCCTTCTCCCAGCCTTTCTTGGCCGACTTCCATCACAAGTGGGTCGGGATGTTCCACCCGGTGAACGCGATCATCCTGCTCGGGCTCTCCGGTCGTCTCGCCTACTACGCGTGGACGACGGGCAAGAGCACGGACGCCGCGGCAGAGCCGTCGGCCGCCGCGCCGAGCGGATAGAGCCGAGCGCGGCCCGTGCACGGCATCGAGTTCTTGTGACACGTCCTGACCCGCCGGGTCCGAGGAGACATCACCGTCTGTGGATGCCGTGCATCGTCCGCGTCTGATTACGGTTTCGACAGATCGGCAGTTCCTCAGTCCGGACCTTGGTCTAGTTCGACCAGGACCTTCGCAAGCTAGGGCGAGAACTTCGTGGACGCGAGCAACGCTTCGACGCTCCGCTCTTCCTGCGCCAGGCCCGGGCCGCGCAGGCATGCGGTGAGCTCGGTGAGCGTGGAGGGCAGCGGCTGCGTCTGGACGAGCACGTTGATCGTCTTGTCCGCGCCGATCTGCCGGCAGATCCCGCCGGCCGAGTCAACGCGCCGAGCGGGGTGGCCGCCGACCCGGATGCGCGAGCCGGAAGCGAGCCCGGTGGCGGGTGGGCCGCTGGCGTTCCACGTCAGCAGGACGCCGCCCGACTGGAGCTGCGCTACGGGGAAGCCGCACGACGTCGTATTCCCATAGGTCGAGCACGGATCGTGCAGCGGCTGCGTGCTCAGGTAGACCAGCGGCTGGAAATGCAGCTCGCCGGCCCAGCGGAACGGATACGCCTTCCAGGCCGCAGGGTGCATGAAGCTGAGGGCGGAGCTCGAGTACCGGACGAGCCGCGGGTCGTGGCTTCCCGGGGTGGCCTGTGCGTCGTTGCCACCACCGCAGCCGCTCGTCAGCGCGACGACAGCCACGAGCGCCGTCGCGCACGTGAGGAGGCGCCGCGAGAAGAGGCGGGCTTCCATACCTCTCTTCTGTACCGCTGAGCGCGAAGTTCCGGCTCGCCCGAAGGACTAGGGTGCGCCGCCGGATCGAACGGCGCTCCTCTTGTCGACAGCTCCATTAGATAAGGCATAGCCGAACTGGGAGGCGGGTCCAGCCGAACGGGTCTCCCTAGTGGGTACCTGAAAACGGCATGTATCGATGGTGCCGCGGCTACGTAGGCTGGCGCTCGGCTGCGCGCTGGGATGTGCCGGCGCGACGATCGCGCTCGCCCTCGTAGCGAGCCTCGACGTCGAGTATCGCGCGCCCGGTCTCCACGTCGCGCTCGAGACGACGGCGGCCCTGACGGCCGCCGCGGCGGCGTTCCTCTTCCTCGGCCGCTACTGGCGTACGGGATTCCTCGACGAGCTGATCCTCTCGGCCGGCCTCTCGCTGCTCGCGCTCTCGAACTTCGTCTTTGCCACGCTGCCGGCCGTCTTCGATCTGCAGTCCGATCGTCCGTCCATCTGGAGCACGCTCTTCACCGGTGCGCTGGCCGCGTTCCTCATTGCCCTCGCGGCTCTGCTGCCGCGGCCGCGGATCGCCGCGGGACGGCGCTGGCTGCTCGGTGTCTTCGGCGGCACGCTGGTACTTGCGGCCGCCGGAATCCTGCCGATGGTCCTCGTGCCGCGCCTCCTGCCGCAGGGGATCACGTCGACTCTCAGCCCCGGAACGACGACCCCTGCCACCGTCGGCGTCTTCCAGCTTATGACGGCGCTTCTGTATCTCCTGGCCGCACTCGGGTTCACACGGCGGCATCGTCTGACCGAGGACGAGCTGAGCGGCTGGCTCGCGATCGCGTGCATCCTCGCCGCGGCCGGCCGCGTTAACTACTTCTTCCATCCCCCGATCTACTCGAGCCGGGTCTATACCGGAGACATCTTCCGCCTGGGCTCCTACCTCGCCCTCCTGTTCGGCGCTGCCCGCGAGGTCGTTTCCTACTGGACGAGCGTGATCGCCGTCGCTTCGCTCGAGGAGCGGCGCCGGCTCGCGCGGGACGTCCATGACGGGCTCGCCCAGGAGATTTCCTACATCGGCCGCAACGTCAGGCTCCTCCCCGAGCGCGGCGCGGAACCGGACCTCGTCGACCGGATTCTCCGTGGCGTCGCGCGAGCTCAGCAGGAATCGCGGCGCGTGATCGGGGCGCTCGCAGCGACGGAAACCGAGCCGCTCGAGAAGGCCCTGGCGGACGCCGCTCGCGAAGCAGCAGTGCGGTACGGCGCCGCCGTCGACATGGAGCTGGCCGACGGCATCATCTTGTCGCCGCGGCAACGGGAAGCCGTTCTGCGGATCGCCTCGGAGGCGGTGGCGAACGCCGCACGACACAGCGGCGCCGAGACGCTGAAGGTCTATCTCGAGCGCCTCGACGCCGGGATGCGGCTCGGCATCGTGGACGACGGCGGAGGATTCGACGAGGAGCATCCGCGTCACGGCTTCGGGCTGATCACGATGAAGGAGCGTGCCGAGGCGCTCGGAGGGAAGCTGCACATCGATTCGCGCCGCGGCGCCGGGACCAAGGTGGAGCTCGAGCTATGAGTGCTGTCGAGCCTGTCCAGCAGCTGCGCGTGCTGATCGCCGACGACCACGCCCCGACCCGGGACGACATCCGGCGGGCGCTCACTGAGGGCGACCTCATCGTCTGTGCCGAGGCCGCCGACGCTGCCCGCGCCGTGCAGCAGGCGCTCGAGACGAGGCCGGACATCTGCCTGCTCGACCTCCGCATGCCCGGAGGCGGCGTGGCGGCGGCCTGGGAGATCGCGGCCCGCCTGCCGACCACGAAGGTCGTGATGTTCACGGTCTCCGCCGAGGACGCGGATCTCTTCAGCGCCCTGCGCGCCGGCGCGGTCGGCTACCTCGTCAAGGACATCGACCTGCGTCTCCTGCCCAGTGCGCTCACCGACGTCGTCGCGGGCAAGGCGGCGATTCCGCCCGCCCTCGTCTCTCGCATGGTCAAGCAGTTCCACACCAATGAGCCCCGCTTCCGCACGACGACGGTGGAAACGGACACGGGGCCGCGCCTGACGAGCCGGGAGTGGGACGTGCTCGCCGGCCTGGCGGAAGGGCTCTCGACGCGAGACATCGGACGGCGGCTGCAGCTCAAGCCCAGCGGCGTCCGCGCGCACATCTCGGCGATCGTGCAAAAGCTCGGAGTCGAGAACCGGCAGGGCGCAATCGAGTTCTTCCGCAGCGCCACCGACCGATAATCCCAGCGCACTCCGATAGGGCGCTGGGAACCCCAAGCGCCCGAGCCGCTGTGAGCCCTTGTGGAAAGCCGCCGCGCGGCGCAGGCTTGTGGTGACGCACTGCGGACCGATTGAACCTGGGGAAGCGACCGAGGAGGAATTGATGCGAGGGCAAGGGGTAACAAAGCTTGCGCTGCTGGCAGGGTTTATCGCGGCGGTGGCGCTGATGACGGCAGGGTCGGCGTGGGCCGTCCCGTTCCACGGGTTGGGTGTGGGGAAGGGCTGCGTCGATCCGACAGCGGTGTTCCAGCCCTACACGTGCTCATATGTGATCAGGAACAACATCGACACGGACACGCCGCCCGACACGTACACGATCACGAAGGTGGACGACGTCGTCCACGCGAACTCAGGCGATGTCGACTCGGGGAACATCCTGGGCAGCCTGCCGCTCGTCTCGAGCGGTGGCGCGACGTGTAGTGGTGGCACCGGGAGCGGCACGGGTGGCGATCCGTACCTGGGCTCGACCCTGTGCACGTTGCCGTTCGGATCGTCCCTGGAGGCGGACAACTTCTCCTTCTACACGGTGCAGCCGAGCGACTTCAACAACACGGGCCACCTCCTGGCCGACGACGTGACGGTGACCTGGCAGGACATCGTCTGCGCGAACTCCTGCCCCGTGGGCGACCACACGAACGGCTCCGGCTCGAGCACGCACGTGACCCAGCTGCCGTCGAACACCGCGACGACGATCAAGGATGCGGGCGGCAACCCCGTGACCACGGTTGTTGCCGGCACCACGGTGCACGACTCGGTCTCGGTGACCGGTGACCCGCAGCATCCGCCGACAGGCAATGTGCGCGTCGACTTCTTCGACAACAGCAGCTGCTCCGGACCTCCGGCTGACACGACCGATCCGACGAATCCGACGCTGTCGGGCGGCGCGATTGCCAGCGTGCTGCCGGAAGGCCCGCTCGCGGTGGGTTCCTACGGCTACGAGGCGCACTACCTCGGCGACGGGGCCTACACACCCTCTGACGGAACGTGTGAGCCGCTCAGCGTCGTCGACGCGAACATCAACATCACTCCGGCCACGGCGACCGACGCCGTCGGTGATGACCACGTGTTGACGATCACGGTCAACGCGCTGGGCGGGACGATCGATGCGGGTTCGCACACGGCGACTGCTTCGATCGTGTCCGGACCGGGCAGCTTCGTCGGCTCCCCGAGCTGCACCTACACGGGCGGCGCGGCAACCGCTAGCTGCACGGTGACGATCACCTCGGCCGTGGTCGGGACGACTGTCGTTCAGGCGACGTCGAACATCCCGGTGAGTGGCTTGTCGATCAGCCGAACGACCGGTACGGCCGCGAACACGGCTTCCGGCGGCAGCGGGAACGCCAGCAAGAACTGGGTGGATGCCAACATCAACATCACCCCGGCGAGTGCGACCAACCCGCTCGACACCAACCACGTGCTGACGATCACGGTCAACGCGCTCGGTGGGAACATCGACGCCGGGCCGCACACCGCGACTGCGTCGATCGTGTCGGGGCCGGGTAGCTTCGTCGGCTCCCCGACCTGCACCTATACGGGTGGAGGCCCGACGGCGAGTTGCACGGTGACGATCACCTCGTCCGTGGTCGGGACGACGGTCGTCCAGGCGACGTCGAACATCCCGGTCAGCGGGGTGGTCATCCCCCGCACTACCGGCACGGCCGCCAACACGGCCTCCGGAGGTAGCGGCAACGCCAGCAAGAGCTGGGTGGATGCGAACATCCAGATCAGCCCGGCGTCCGCGACCGACGAGGTCGGTGACAACCACGTGTTGACGATCACGGTCAACGCGCTGGGCGGGACGATCGATGCGGGTTCGCACACGGCGACTGCTTCGATCGTGTCTGGGCCGGGCAGCTTCGTCGGCTCTCCGTCCTGCACCTATACAGGTGGGGCGGCGACTGCGAGTTGCACGGTGACGATCACCTCGGCGACGCCAGGAACGACGGTCGTGCAGGCGACCTCGGACATCCCGGTCGGCGGCGTGGTCATCACCCGCACCACGGGTACGGCGCAGAACACCGCGTCCGGTGGCTCGGGGAACGCGTCGAAGACGTGGGTTGATGCGAACATCCAGATCAGCCCCGGGATGGCGACGAACCCGGTCGGCACGAATCACGTGCTGACCTGCCACATCAACGTCAACCCGGGCACCGGCTTCGTGAACGCGCCGGACGGCACCACGTGCACGGTCACGATCATCTCGGGACCGGGCACGCCGGCGTCGCAGAACTGCACGACGTCGGGTGGCACCGGGAGCTGCACCGCGACGATCACCTCGGCCACGGCGGGCACGACGACCGTGTCGGCCTCGACGACGGTGAGCGTCGGCGGCGTCTCGCTCACGCGCACGACGAACGGCACCGCGGGTAACTCCGGCCCGGCTACGAAGCTGTGGGCGGACGACCTGGTCACGACGAAGGTGCTCGACGCATCGAACACCGACGTCACCGGCAGCACGACGATCCTGCCGGGCACGGTCGTGCACGATCAGGCGACGGTGGCCAAGACGGCGGGGACGCCGGCTTCGGTGCCGGCCCCGACCGGAACGGTGACGTTCACGCTGTTCAACGGCACCGGCTGCTCCGGTACGACGGTCTCGACCGGCGATACCGAGCCGCTGGTCGCCGGGGTGGCGAACTCGGCGACGTTCACGACGCCGGCCGCCGGTGGGCCGTTCTCGTACCTCGCGCACTATGACGGGGACTCGAACTACCCGGCCCACAACGCAGGGTGCGAGCCGTTCACGGTGTCGAATCCGGCCGGACCGGCGCTGACGCCTGGGTTCTGGAAGAACCACCAGGCTGCTACCACGGCGCTGCTGCCGATCTTGCTCGGCAACTACGACGTGGACACGTTCGGCAAGGCGTTGGCGGTCTTCAACGCGATGAAGTGCTCGTCGCCGATCGACTGCCTGGCCGGCCATCTCCTGGCGGCCAAGCTCGATCTGAAGAAGCCGAACCCGTCGAGCCCGAGCATCATCCCGACGATCATGCAGGCAGACGCGCTGCTGATCGCGGTGAACTACGGCGGGCCGGGCGTCAACACGGCGAACGCCGCTCAGAACGCGCAGGCGCTGGCGTTGGAGGTGATCATCGACGCCTACACCAACGCCTGAGCGCCCCTGAGGCGCGTAGGTTGAACGGCGAAGGGCCGGCGCAAGCCGGCCCTTCGCGTTACTTGTGGACCTTCCCGGTCGAGAGCTCGTTCGACCGCGCGCTTTCGCCGACCGCGTTGACTGCTGTGATCTCGTAGTAGACGGTCCCACCCTGCTGGGTCCTGTCCACCCAGCCAGTGACGTTGCCGAGCGTTGCGACCAGCGTCTCGCCTCCGCTGGCCATGCCGCGGTAGACGCGGTAGCCGGTGATCACCGAGCCGCCGTTCGACGCCGGCGCATTCCACGTAAGGGAGACGCCGTGACGCCCGGAGCTCAGACCGACCAGCGCGGGTGCGCCGGGCACGGTCGTCGACGCGGGCGTGGCGGAGCGCTCGTTGGAGGTGACGCTCTCACCGGCGGAGTTGACCGCGGTCACCTTGTAGTAGTAGGTGGTGCCGTTCGTGAGGCCGGTGTCGGTCCAGCTGGTGACGTTGCCCAGGGTGGTGAGGAGCGACTCGGCCCCGCTCGAGGTGCTGCGGTAGACGCGGTAGCCGGTGACGGAAGAGCCGCCGTTGTTGCTCGGTGCGCTCCAGGCGACGGCGACCGTCGCGTTGCCGGCAGTGGCGCTGTTCAAGGCGGGCGCGCCGGGCGCGGTCACGGGCTTCGCCGAAAGCTCGTTCGAGCGCGCGCTCTCGCCGACGGAGTTGACCGCGGTCACCTCGTAGTAGTAGGTGGTGCCGTTCGTGAGACTGGTGTCGGTCCAGCTGGTGACGTTGCCGAGGGTGGTGAGGAGGGTCTCGCCGCCGCTGGAGGTGCCGCGGTAGACGCGGTAGCCGCTGACGGCAGCGCCTCCGTTCGAGGCCGGTGCGCTCCAGGCGAGCCCGACCGTCGCGTTGCCCGCGGTCGCGGCATTCAGAGCTGGTGCTCCCGGCACAGACGCCGGCTGGATCGGGGTGGCCGAGAGCTCTCCGGACGCGACACTCTCGCCGACCGAATTGACGGCGCTGACTCTGTAGTAGTAGGTCGTCCCATTGGCGAGGCCGGTGTCGGTCCAGCCGGTGACGTTCCCGAGGGTGGTGAGCAGAGACTCGCCTCCGCTCGAGGTGCCCCGGTAGACGCGGTAGCCGGTGATCGCGGAGCCGCCGTTGTTGCTCGGTGCGCTCCAGGCGAGGGAGACTGTTGCGTTGCCGGCGGAGGCGCTGTTGAGCGTCGGCGCGCCAGGCGCGGTGAGTGGCGCTGTCGGCGTGGCGGACAGTTCGTTGGAGGCGGCGCTCTCACCGACCGAATTCAGGGCCGAGACCTTGTAGTAGTAGGTTGTGCCGTTCGCGACGCCGGTGTCGGTCCAGCTGGTGACGTTGCCGAGGGTGGTGAGGAGGGACTCGGTCCCGCTCGAGGTGCTCCGGTAGATCCGGTAGCCGGTGACGGCGGAGCCACCGTTGTTGCTGGGAGCGCTCCAGGAGAGAACCGCGGTTGCGTTCCCGCCGGTCGCCGAGGTCAGGCTCGGCGCCGAGGGAACCGTCGCGGGCTGGCTCGGCGTGGCCGACATCTCGTTCGAGGCGACGCTTTCGCCGACGGAGTTGACGGCGGAGACCTTGTAGTAATAGGTCGTGCCGTTCCCGAGTCCCGTGTCGGTCCAGCTGGTGATGTTGCCGAGCGTGGTGACGAGAGTCTCGCCGCCGCTGCTCGTGCCTCGGTACACCCTGTAGCCGGTGACGGCGGAGCCGCCGTTGTTGCTCGGTGCTCCCCAGGCGAGGGTGACCGTCGTGTTGGCGGCGGTGGCGCTGTTGAGGGTCGGCGCCGAGGGTGCGGTGGCCGGTTGGCTCGGCGTGGCGGACATTTCGTTGGAGCCGACGCTCTCGCCGACGGAGTTGAGGGCGCTGACCTTGTAGTAGTAGGTGGCGCCGTTCGTAAGACCGCTGTCGGTCCAAGCGGTCACGTTGCCGAGCGTGGTCAGCAGTGTCTCGTTGCCGGCGCTCGTGCCGCGGTAGACGCGGTAGCCGGTGATCGCGGAGCCTCCGTTGCTGGTCGGCGCGCTCCAGGCGAGGGCGACCGTCGCGTTGCCGGCGGTGGCGCTGTTGAGAGTCGGCGCCGAGGGCGCGGTGGCCGGTTGGCTGGGCGTTGCGGACATTTCGTTGGAGGCGACGCTCTCGCCGACGGAGTTGAGGGCGCTGACCTTGTAGTAGTAGGTGGCGCCGTTCGAGAGGCCGCTGTCGGTCCAGGCGTTCACGTTGCCGAGGGTGGTCAGCAGTGTCTCGTTGCCGGCGCTCGTGCTGCGGTAGACGCGATAGCCGGTGATCGCGGAGCCGCCGTTGCTGCTCGGTGCGCTCCAGGCGAGCGCGATCGACGCATTTCCTGCCGCGGCGCTTGTCAGCGAGGGCGCTCCCGGTGCGGTCGCCGTGCCGTTAGCCACGGTCACCGTCACGGACGAGCTGCTCGTGTTGCCTGCGACGTCGGTCGCGACCGCGGTGAGCGTGTGTGAGCCGTTGCCGACGCTGCTCGAATTCCAGCCGTACGAGTAGGGGCTCGCGGTGTCGGTGGCGACGGTCGTGCCGTCCACCTGGAAGGCGACCTTCCAGACGCCGACGCCGTCGGCGGCGTTGGCCGCTACGGTCGTGGTGCCGGCAACGGTCGCTCCGCTGGCGGGGCTGGTCACCCCGACGGTGGGCGCAGTCGCATCGATCGTCAGCGCGAGCGCGCCCGAGAGGGCACTCTGGTTTCCGGCCTCGTCAATGGCAAGGGCCGACAAGGAGTGGGTGCCGTTGGACAGGCGGGATGTCGTCGCCTGCCAGTGGCCCGTACTGTCCGAGAGCGCGCTTCCAACCAGCACCGAACCGTCGTACACCCTGATCGGAACATTCGGGTCCGAGGTGCCGTTCAGGACCGGGCTGTTGTACAGGGTGATGTTGTCACCGGCCACGCCGGAGTCGCTGTACTGATCCAGCACTGGGGTCGACGGCACCGCCGGGGGCACCGTGTCCACCGTGAAGACGTACGGCGCGATGGAGTTGGACGGATTCGGAGCCAGCTCCTGCAGCGTCAGGGTGTGAGGGCCGTCCGTCAGCGCGCTGGGGGTGCTGATGCACACGACCGCAAACGGGTTGCCGGCGAACGTGCCGATCGATGTTCCGTCGATCCACGCTTGATATGAGGAAGCGCCGCCATCCCCGGTCAAATAGAACCATGGCGTCGCTGTCGAGCTCGCGGTCTTGTTCGATCCCAGCTGGGCGTCATGTCCACACGCGCCGGTGTCCAATTGCACGACGTTGGCGGTGGCCGCAAGCCCGGAGCCGGGAAGCAGCAACAAAAGCACGATGGCAAAGGCCGGTGCGAGCCAGTGGCGCAGAGTGGGCGGCATATGAACTCCTTCGAAGCGCGGCGGGGACAGCAGTACGGCAACCGTCTGTTGCCCGTTTCGGCGCCCGTTGCCAGTCATGGCATCCCTCAGTCGGGCAAAAATTGGCTCAACCACCCGATCGCGCCCACTCCTTCGAGGGATGGCCGAGGCCCCGAACCCGGGGGTTCAGCCGCCGGCGTGGAGCTGTCCGCGAAGCAACCCCTCGAGGTTTCGCCGGGTGGCGACGTCGATGTAATACGCGGAAGGGTGCTTACCGAGGGCCGTGACCACGCCCGCGGACGCGGGCACGCAGCCGCTTCGGGCGAACCTCTGACCGAACGAGACGATCACCGGCCCGGTCTTATGCGCGGGTGCTTTTCGGAGCTGGGCGGAGAGCGGCGCGTGGACTCCGGTGAGCACGATCGTCCAGCAGATCTTCTTTCTGCCCGCGTTAAGGCCGAGTACCGCCGTCCCCGAGGCGTGTCGTTCTCCTTTGGGAAGGGGCGTTGCTCCCGTTAGATTGGCCGAGACCACGGAGTGCCGCGGTGGAGGTACAGGGGCCGCGCTACTGCCGCAACCCGCTGCTGACACGACGATCGCAGCGATGGCGACGATGGTGCCTTTCCGCATCCGGCAAGCGTAGTTGCGTGGGTCCGCGGGCATGGAGCCCGACGGCCTAGTGCTCGCGCCGCGGGGTCGCCACCGGGATCGGCTCCAGCTCGCCGTCGACCCGAGGCTCCGCGAACGCCCAGAGCTTGTTCGCCACAAAGCTGAACGGGGTGGCAAGGACGATCGCGACTGCTTGCGCGGCGAGATGTCCGGCTCCGGCAGCGACGAATGCGAACAGGAAGAGCTGGTTCGCACCGAGCGAGAGCGCCGAGACCACGAGCGCACGCGCGCCCTGCGGCAGGATAGGCGCAGCAGAGGTGTGGAACGTCCAGAGGCGATTCCAGGCGTAGTTGCTCCCGGCCGCCACGAGGAACGCGATGGCCGCAGCGGTGAGATAGTGCATCCCGGCCGCGAGCAGCGCCGCGTACACAGCGAGGTTGACCGCATAGCCCGACGCGCCAACCACGCAGAAACGTGCGAACTGGTTGTCGAGCAGTCGGCGCGTGAGGCGAGTCATCCTCGACTCATCGTCATCGAGTCCGTGCAGTCGTACGTCGCACGATCGGATAGGCCCCGCTCTCCGCCAGTCGAGTCGAGCTCGGATCCAGCTACTTGCGGAGCGAGACGGTTCGACTGGTGCCGCTGAGGAGGCCGGGGTAACCGCGCGTCTTCGCACGGAACTTGTAGTGCCCGGGCTTCAGCGCGCGAACGAGCTTGAAGGTCGACCGCTTTGTGGTGCGGACCCGTGCCAGCTTGCGCCAGTGCTTCCCTGTCTGAACCTGGATCAGGATGACTTGACGGCGCTTCTTCGGGCCGAGGCTTCCTGTGAGGTAGACCTTGCCGGCCTTCCGCCGTACCGCGAGCTTGAGCCGCTGCGCGACCATGACGGTCACGGTTGGAGGAGCTGCCGCGCCGGTCGCGCTCGCCTCGTAGACGGTTTGCCTCGTCGGCTTGGTCGTCGCAGCGTAGGCACCGACGCTGTCCGTCGTCGGCGTCGCGAGAGCGGTGAAGGCGGAGGCGCCGAACGGCTGCGCCGAGAGGGTGACGGGCTGCCCGGAGAGCGCTGCGCCGCCCTGGCTGAGCAGGCCGCTCAGCTTGACGGAGGCTCCGAACACGACCTTCAACGGCGACGCGACGAGCGTCAGCGTCGGCGGCGCCACCTGGGACGTGTAGGAGACGGTGAATGACTGCACGAGCGGGGTCGCCTGGCCGCTGGACTGCAGTGAGAACGCAACGCGGATCGCCGGATGGGTCGTCGCGGAAACGGACGCCAGACTGACCGTCGTCGTGCCGGACGTGTTGAGTGGGGCGGACGCCAGCTGCGTGCCGCTGGTGGCGTCGAGCACCTGCACTGTGCCGCTGCCGCTGCCTGAACCTCCCGGCGAAAGGACGGAGGTGTTGACGGCCAGCGAGCCCCAGGCCGTGATCACCCTTCCGGCCGGGGCACCGACTGGGTTCGAGCTGGCACTGCCGGTTGCGGCGAAGCTGACGGGCGCGGAGGTGATCTGGACGGCGTCCAGGCTGGGGCTCGTCGAAGGCGTGGTCAGCTGCGCGCGCCAGCGCACCCCGTGCACGGTGAGTAGAAGGTTCAGCGCTTCGCTCGGCGAGGACACCGTGACGGGGAAGTATTGGGACCAGAACTCATTGCCGGCGGACGAATACGGCTGCAGGAAGCTCATCCAGAGCGTGACGTTGCCGGTCGAGGTGCGGGCGATCTGGCGGAAGTCCTCGATCGTCGTGGACGAGTCGCCGAGCTGATAGGTCGCCCAGCCGCTCGGAACCGAGCCGCTCGCCGGGAGCGTCGTCGTGGCGTGGTCGCCGTAGGTGCGCCCGGTCCGATCGATGCCGCTCGTCCAGACGTGCAAGGTCGATGTCCCCGGGTCGTAGAACATCCCGGTCGGCTCGACTCCGCTCTCGTCGGCCGCGAAGGGCGTGAGGCTCGGGTTGAGGACGAGACCTTGCTTGGCCCAGGTCGAGTCGTTTGTCGAGGTCGCGTAGCCGACGCGCTCGATGCCGTCGGCGTCGACTCCGGTGTAGAGCATCCGGTAGTCGTTCACCCCGACCTGCACGACAACGGGGTCCTTCACGCCGGCCGAATCGAACGTCCCCGCCGCGCCGGGCGTGAGGATCTGGGTATCGCCGGTGAAGGACCCGCCCGCGGTCGCCGAGGTTGCCCGCCCAATGCTCAGCGCTCCGGACGAGTCGCCGGTGAAGTACATGACGTAGGTCGCGCTGTCCTTGATCACCGACGGATGGCTGACCCCGGAGCTGTCGAAGGCTGCGCCGCCCGCTGCCAGCACCTGGGACGCCGTCTTCGACCAGTTCGAGTTGTCCGGCTGGTTCGTGCCCGCGAGCGCCGGCGTGGAGGAGAAACCGATCGACTGCGCACCGCCCGAGTCGAGAGCCGTGAAGTAGAGGTCGTAGGCGCCAGAGTCGAAGAGGACGCTGGGATCACGCTCACCGCCCTGATTGAAGACGTTCTTGGTCGGCAGCGCCAGAATCGACCCGCCGTCGGCGCTGCCGGCGACCTTTGTCCACGTGCTCCCGTCGGGTGAGGTGGCCTCTCCGAGGCGCGGTGTGAAGTCGCTCCCGCGCGTGCCGGCGTAGAAGCCGACGAACATCGGGCCGGTTCCACCCGGTTCGGTCGCGGAGACGCCCGAGGCCTGGCGCGCGTCGAACGTCGTGGCGGCGGTACCGACGTCGAACACCGAACCGCCCGTCTGCGATCCGCTGAACTTGTTGAACGAGTTGCCGTTGCTCGACGTCGCCAGCCCGATCCGGGTGTGGAAGTTGCCGTTGGCGTCGATCGTGTTCCCGGAGTAGTAGAGCTTGTAGGGGCTCGCCGAACCTGGGTCGCTGAGTACGTCGGGCGAGTTCAGGTTCGAGAAGTCGAACTTGGAACTCGTGCCGGCCGGATTCAACGCCGGACTCGGCCCCGACCAGACGAGACCGTCGGGTGAAGTGGTCTCCATGATCTTGGTCTGGTAGACCCCGCCGCCGACGAGCTTGCGTCCGGTCAGCAGCATCGAGAACCCGCCTGCGGTCTTCCACACAGTCGGGGAGAAGGCGCCGAACTGGATGTTGGCGCTGACGCCCGGATCCTCCGGTGCGATCACCTTGCCGCCCTTGGCCCAGGTCATGCCGTCGATCGAGGTGGCGTAGGCGATGCGCTTCTTGTTCGAGTCGTCGCCCGTGTACCACATCTTCCAGGTCGAGCCGTCCTTGAGCACCGATGGATCCGCGGCGCTGAAGCTGTCGGCGGATCCCGGGACTCCGTGACCGAGCACCGGGAGCGGCGTGCTGCCCCCGAATTGCGTCCAGGTCAGCCCGTCGAGCGAGGTTGCGTAGCCGATCCCGCCGAACACGCTCTGGAGACCCGAGTACCACATCTTGTACGGCGCGATCGGGTCCGTCGGGTCGTAAACGACGTCGGCGCCGTAGACGCCGTTTTCGTCGAACGCTCCTGCTGTGCCCTGCAGGACCGGGTTGCCGCCGTTGCCACGCACCCAGGTGACTCCGTCAGCCGAGGTCGCGAGGAAGATCGCCGGCGCGCCCCCGTCCTCGGGATAGCCCGTGTACCACATGTCGTACGTCGCGCCGACCTTGACGACCGTCGGATCGTCGACGTCGTCCCCGTCACCGACCGTCGAAGCGGTAGGGCCAAGAACCGGATCGGCCGGGTCCGGGCTCAGCGGTAGAGACGTCTCGGGGAGAGTCAGCGTGGCAGCGGCACCGGTGCCCGAGGTCTGCAACGTGCTCACCCCGATCGGTGGGAAGAGCTGGCTCTGATAGGTGACGCCGTTGGCGAAATCGGTGTCCGTGTCCCAGGTGGCCGCTGTCGGTGCGCCGTTCGTGGCGAGGCGAAGGCCACCCATCGCGTCGAGTGTGGTGTTGCTCAGCGGCAACTGGAGGCAGCTCGCGTCGACGAAGGTCTCGAAGTAGTTCGAGTCGTCGCGCGAACAAGCCAGCGCTCGCCCCGGAACGACGAGCGCAACAAAGACAACGAGAAGGAGGACAAAGCGCCGCCGCATGTCGGCCTATTGTCGGCCCCCTTCCGGACGTCCACGATCACCCAAAGACGGCAAGGGCGGCCGAACGAGAAGTTTCGACTCTTGGTCGGGGCTCCCTCAGCCGAGGGATTGTCCAGGGGGACTGTCGTCTGCATGCTCTGAGGGCGGAGTTTGGTGCCTCAATCCGAGGTAGCCACCACTGCGCTGCGGCTCTTGGAGTACTCGGTGACATACCAGGCGATCTCTCGCGATCCGGCTGCGGCAGAGGCGGCGCTGCCCTCTCGCGTCGTGGTCGTCGCCGGCGGCCAGGCGCTCGTCCGCGCGGCTCGGCGCAGTGTGCTCGAGCGCGCCGGCCTCAGAGTCGCAGCCGACGTCGAGGACGCGTCGCGCGCCGCCAAGGCAGCAGAGCTCTACGCAGCCCGGCTCGTCCTCGTCGACTCCGACATCGCCGGCGGTTGCGTGCCAGCAGTCCGTCGCGTCGTGGAGCGTGCGCCGGGAGCTTCAGCTGTCGTCGTCGCGCCCAGGCTCGAAGAAGAGGCACTGCTGGCCGTTGTCCGGGCAGGCGCCGACGGGTACGTTCTCGAGTCGCTCGGCGCGAGCGGACTCGTCCGCGCCGTCGAGGTCGCATTGAACGGCGACTCGGTCATTCCGCGGGCCGGTGTCGGCACGCTCATCGAGCAGCTGCGCGGCGCAACGCGGGAGCAGACGTCCGTCGACGGCAACGCGGTGACGCTCACGCGCCGCGAGGCGGACGTGATGGCGCGCCACCGCGAGGGGATGACGCCAAAGGAGATCGCGTACGACCTCGAGCTGTCGGACGTCACCGTCCGTCGCCACCTCTCGGCGGTTGCGAACAAGGCCAAAAGACGACAGACGCGCCCCCTGACTCTCGCGCTCGAATCGACGTCCTGACCCGCACGGGCCCAAGGAGATCTGACTGTCTGCGCGGGGGCGCGTCCGTCCATCGCATTAAGACCGACCCGAGCCTCGCCGCCCACTGCCGGAGGTCCTGGTCCAGCGCGACGCAGGTCCCGTTCAGCTCGTGATCAGCGCTGGCTGATGCCAGCGCCGCTGCCCGATCGCAGCGCCCTGAGCGGGGTTCAGCGGCGGCCGTATGTACGCAAGATCTCGACCGCGGCCTCGCGGTTGTCGGCTCCGAGCTTCTGGAGGAGGAGGCTGACGTGTCGGCGCACGGTGATGGGCGAGACGCCGAGGCGCTCCGCGATCTCCGCGGTCGACTGGCCGTCGCGCAGCATCTCTCCGACCTCCCACTCGCGGGAAGTCAGCGTCACGGAGCCGCTGGGCAGCACGAGCCGCCGCACCGAGCCGCGCCGGACCTCGTCCACCAGGTGCGGCACGAGAGACCGCGACAGCGCCGGCTCTCCCTCGAGCGCTTTGCGGAGGGTTACGGCAAGTTGCTCGCCGCTCAACCCCTTGAGGAGGTAGCCGGAAGCGCCTCGCGCGAACGCAGTCACAACGTCCTCCGGCCGGTCCGACTCGCTCAACACGATGATCAGCGTTGTCGGTGACGCCTTGCCAATCCGCCCGATTGCATTGAGCCCTTCGACCGGCAGCGCCGGCTCGATCAGGCAGATAGCGGGGTGCAGACGAGTGGCAGCGCCGATCGCGGCCGCCGCGTCGGCAGCCTCCGCGACGACATCGAAGCCGTTGGCCCCGAGCGCGTCGCGAATGCCGCGTCGGAACGCAATGTCGTTGTCTGCGATGAGCACCGAGTGGCGCTCGGGCCGCGGATTCCCCCCGTGCGACATGCCAGCCTCCATGGTCCCCTGCTCTTCGGAGGGATTGCGTTCACGTGAATTTAGCGCTCTGGCATGGCCACGGCGGTCGACCGGCGCCCACGCACACCCGGATCTGAAAGCATCACTCCACGCACCTCGCCTACCGGAGGGAGATTTCAGTGTCTGTACTGCCGCCAAGAAGGTTTCTATGCGCGGTCGCTGTGCTCGTCGTCCTGGGAGCAGTGGGGGTTGGCTTCTCTGCGGCTCACACCGGGAAGCGACTCGCGCGCGGCCTGCCTAACCCGGTTCCATCGGTCACCGATGCCCAGTTGGTCTCTGCCGATGTCGCTCCGCCCTCCGAGGCGGATTGCTTCGCCATCGGCAGGCGGTGCTTCACCGCATCCGCGATGGAGAACTCCTACAACCTCCCGCCGCTGTACGCGGCCGGCGACGAGGGACAAGGAGTGACGATCGCGATCATCGACTCGTTCGGCAATCCGAACATGGCGTCGGATCTGGCGAACTTCAACACCCAGATGGGGCTGCCGCACATGTGCGGCGAGCCGAACCAGGCGTGCGGCAGCGGGATCCCGACGTTCACGCACGTGTACTGGAACGGCCAGACCCAGGTCAAGCAGCCTCCGCCGAACAGCAAGGGCACAGGCCTTCAGGCCCGTTCGGGGTGGGCGATCGAGACCGCTCTCGACGTCGAATGGGCGCACGCCATGGCCCCCGAGGCAAACATCCTCAACGTGACCACGAACCCGGCGGAGACGCAGGGGGTCCAGGGACTGCCGTCGATGATGAACGCCGAGCAGTACATCATCGACAACCATCAGGCCACGGTCATCACGCAGAGCTTCGGGACGACCGAGGAAGCCTTCGGCAGCACGCAGTCGCTCCTGAACCTGCGGCACGCGTACATCTCCGCCGAGGCGAACGGAGTGACCGTCCTGGCCAGCACGGGCGACAACGGGACGGCCAACCCGGGCAAGACTCCGGTCAAGAACCCGACCACGGTTCCCTACCCGACCGTCGGCTGGCCCGCTTCGGACCCGCTGGTGACTGCGGTTGGCGGCACCTATCTCTGCACCAATCCGGTGACCGGAGTGGGGGTAGACTCCGCCGATCCGCCGGTCAATTGCCAGTCCAATCCAGGGGTCAGGGAGATTGGCTGGATCGACTCGGGCGGTGGCTTCAGCCACATCTTCGCCAAGCCCAGCTACCAGAACAGCCTGCCGGCCGGCTCGAGTTTTGCCGGCGACATGCGCGGCATCCCGGACGTCGCCTTCCAGGCGAGCGCCCGGACAGCGCCGCTCGTCTACGACAGCTTCGACGGCGGGTGGTTCCTCGTCGGCGGGACGTCCTGCTCTTCACCGCAGTTCGCCGGCCTGGTCGCCATCGCCGACCAGATAGCAGGCCACGGTCTCGGGCTGATCAACCCGACGCTGTACAACCTGGCGTCCGGCCCGAACTACAGCTCGTACTTCTACGACGTGACCACCGGCAACAACCAGGCCGATCCCAGCGTCCCCGGCTACCCGGCCACGACCGGCTGGGATCCGGTGACCGGCCTCGGCACGCCGAACGCCGCGACCCTCGTTCCGGCGCTGGCAGCCGGCTAGCACTTCCGTCCTCGGCCGGGGAACCGTCGCACGGTTCCCCGGCCGTAGGATTCTCGGCCGATGCGGGCGATCGTCACCGGCGGAGCGGGGTTCATCGGGTCGCACCTCGTCGACGCGCTGCTCGCGCGGGGAGACGAGGTGCACGTCGTGGACAACCTCAGCACCGGCTCCCCCGAGAACTTCCCCTCGGCCGCGACGCTGCACGAGCTCGACATTCGTGACGAGGCGCTCGAGCAGCTTGTCGCGCGGCTCCGGCCCGAGGTGGTCTTCCATCTCGCAGCGCAGGCGGATGTCGGAACCTCGGTCGAGCGTCCCGCGTTCGATGCGGAGGTCAACGTGGTCGGCACCGTGTGCGTGCTCGAGGCTGCGCGTGCGAGCGGCGCGAGGGTCGTCTTCACCTCGAGCGGAGGCGCGATCTACGGCGAGTGCGAACGGCCCGCGCGGGAGGACGACGAGCCGCAGCCGCTCTCGCCCTACGCCGCGTCGAAGCTCGCGGGGGAGGAGTACCTCGCGACCTGGAACCGGCTGTACCACGCCGGCCATGTCTCCTGCCGACTCGCGAACGTCTACGGCCCGCGTCAGCTACCGACGCTGGAAGGCGGCGTGATCGCGATCTTCCTCGACCGGCTGCGCGACGGGCAGGAGACGGAGATCTTCGGCGACGGCAATCAGACGCGCGACTTCGTGTACGTCGGCGACGTCGTGCGGGCGCTGATCGCCGCGGCCGCCGCTCCGGAGGGCGGGGTCTACAACGTCGGCAGTGGGGTCGAGACTGCAGTGAGCGAGCTGCACCGCCTGTGTGCGGAGGTCGCCGGCGTCGAGCAGAAACCGCGCTTCAGCGCCGCTCGCCCAGGCGACCTGCGGCACAGCGTGACCGACCCGTCCCAAGCGGCTCGCGACCTAGGCTGGCGCGCCGAGACGACGCTCGCCGAGGGTCTGGCCGAGACCTGGAGCGCCGCCCGCTAGTGCTCGGTCGCGGCCGGGTGGCCGCCGCGGGGGCCACGGAACAGCTCCTGCAAGATCCGGCCGATCAGCCAGATCCAGCTGAGCAGCAGGTACGTCAGAGTCGGGATCAGGAGCGACAGCACCACGTAGGGCTGCGAGGCGCGTCCCGGCAGAGCCGGCAGCAGCAAGCTGAGCAACACGGGCAACAGCGCAAAGCCCGCGAACGACACCATCACGTGCACGATCGCCAGGCCGAGCGAGCGCGGCCGCAGGCGCGGATAACGGACGTACGCCCACACGGCGACGGCTCCGAGTCCGAGGAACATCGCGGGTTCGAGCATCTCCCTCATTCCTGCCTTGGGATCGGCTCGTCAAACCCGGGGCTTGAGGGAGGTGGAGATTGCATGCGGTCGAATGGCATGCTGAACCGGTGACCGAAAGACGCTTCCCCCACCTGCCGAGCCGCCCCTGGCGGATCGCCTTTTATGTGGCTCTGCTGGTCGTCGTGCTGGGCCTCAACTACTGGGGCGCGCACCGAGTCATTCAGGAGACCCGGATTCGCGTCCCATATAGCCCGTTCTTCCTCGAGCAGGTTCGTGCCGACAACGTCGTAACGGTCACCACGAGCAATTCGGAGATCCAGGGCGACTTCAAGCGCGCGACAAAGCCGGCCGGCTCGTCGACGGCGTCGGCCCACTTCGTGACCGAGATTCCGTCGTTTGCCGACACGAACCAGCTCTCGCACCTTCTCGAGGAGCACGGCGTCGTCGTGAACGCCACCTCGCCCGGCGGTGTCGCGTGGTGGAAGAGCGTCATCTTCGGCTTCGGCCCGACGATCATCCTGCTGCTGCTGCTGTTCTGGATCTTCCGGAGGATGAGCGGGTCACGGACGGCGGGGGCGCTCGGCCGCTCCCGGGCGCGTCGCTACCAGCCGGGTCGCGAGACCGTGACCTTCGACGACGTGGCGGGCATCGACGAGGCGAAACAGGAGTTGACCGAGATCGTCGACTTCCTGCGGGATCCGGACAAGTACCGCCGTCTCGGCGGCCGGATCCCGCGCGGCGTTCTGCTGAGTGGCCCCCCCGGCACCGGCAAAACCCTCCTCGCGCGCGCCGTTGCCGGCGAGGCCGGGGCGCCGTTCTTCTCGATGTCGGCCTCGGAGTTCGTCGAGGCGATCGTCGGGGTGGGGGCGTCGCGCGTGCGCGACCTGTTCCGCCAGGCGAAGCAGGACTCGCCGGCGATCGTCTTCATCGACGAACTCGACGCCGTCGGCCGGGCCCGCAGCAGCGCGGGGAACAGCTTTGGGGGCAGCGACGAGCGCGAGCAGACGCTGAACCAGATCCTCACGGAGATGGACGGTTTTGGCTCGACCACGAGCGTCATCGTGATCGGCGCCACGAACCGGATCGACGTGCTCGACCAGGCCTTGCTCCGGCCGGGCCGTTTCGACCGTCGCGTCGCTGTCCTGCCGCCCGACCGCGACGGACGGCGCCTCATCCTCGAGGTGCACACGCGCGACGTGCCGCTCGCGGCCGACGTCGACCTCGACCGGATTGCCGCGACGACGCCGGGCATGGTCGGCGCCGATCTCGCGAATCTCGTCAACGAAGCTGCTCTCCTTGCGGCGCGGTCGGATCGCAGCGAAGTCACCTCGGCCGACTTCGCGCAGTCGCTCGAGAAAAT